>JAPYWT010000004.1 GCA_028276215.1 Thermoflexus sp.
AGCCCCGAGGGATTGGCTGAAATTGATATGATGAACCAGCCCTTGGAGAAGTTGCGTCGCTATGTTATTGATAGTAGAAAAGACGCATGGAAGAAAAATGCTGAGCAGATGCAACGCAACGCACGGTACTTGAAAATAATAGTTATAATCCAGGGAATTGCTGTGACGTTTTTTGCAATTGCTTTACTTATCCACAATATAACGAGTTCCGGCATGGTGCTGCCGTAGAACCATCCAATTGAGGCAACGCCCGATGACATCTGATGACCTCTCCTCCTTCCTCTCCCGCCACGCCAGACCCTACGACCCGGCCGGCGACGACTACCGCCGCCCGCCCTTCGCCGCGCCGGTCAAGGCCACCAAGGCCACCCCCATCTATAACGCCCATTCCTACCACACCAAAGTCCCGCCGGAAGGCATCGTCCCCTACATCCTCCACTACACTGACCCCGGCGACCTGATCCTGGACCCCTTCTGTGGCTCCGGAATGACGGGGGTGGCCGCGATGATGTGTGCCCATCCTCCTGCCGGGGCACTGCAATTGGTGCCTGACGCCCGCCCCGGCCCCCGCTACGCCATCCTCAACGACCTCTCCCCCGCCGCCGTCCACATCGCCTACAACTACTGCACCCCGGTGGACGTGGAGGCCCTCCGGCGGGAGTTTGAGCGCATCCGCGCGGCCGTTCAGGAGGAGTTCGGCTGGCTATACGGCACCACCTGCGACCGCTGCGGCGGCCCCGCCACCATCCAGTACACCATCTGGAGCGACGTCCTGGAGTGTGCCCGCTGCCGGGCTGAACTGGTGCTGTGGGACGTGGCAGTGGACCACGAGAGCGGTGAGATGCGTTCCCGCTTCACCTGCCCGAGATGCGGGAAGGAGCAGACCAAACGGGAGGCCCGCTGGCTGCGCAGCGTGCCCGTGGTGACCAACTACGAGTGTCACGGCGGATGCCGGCCGAAGCGCTCCGAGCACCCCACGACCGAAGCGGAAAAACGCCGCATCGCCGAGATTGAGGCCGCCGAGATTCCATACTGGTACCCGACCACGCCATTTGATGAATCTTACGAAATGTGGCGCGGTGTCCATCGCGCTCAAGGAATCACTGACGTAAGTAAATTCTACACCAAACGTAACCTGTGGGCTTTAGCACGATTGTGGCATGAAGCGAACCAGGTGCAAGATGTCAGAATCAGTTCAGCACTGAAATTCGCTTTGACCTCCATTAATAACTACATAAACAAGAAACAAAGCTACGGCGGAGGCGGGGGCGGTGTTACTGGCACGCTTTACATCCCTTCACTCATTGAGGAAAAACACGTTGGTATAGTGATGAGCCGCAAAGTTGAGAGCCTCTTGGGGATGTACGCAACTATTTCTGCAAAGCAAGCATGTATTACACTTTTGGGCAGCGCTACTCAACTTGGGAATATTCCGGACGCAGTTGTTGACTACATCTTCACAGACCCGCCCTTCGGGAGCAACATCTTCTACGCCGATTGCAACCTGATCTGGGAAGCATGGCTGGGCGAGTTCACCGACCAGTCGCAGGAAGCCGTTGTCCACGTCAAGCAAAAAGACAAGAACACGCTCGCCGATTACGCCCGGCTGATGACCGACGCCTTCCGGGAGATGTACCGCGTCCTCAAGCCAGGCCGGTGGGCCTCCGTCGTCTTCCACAACTCCGACGACCGCATCTGGCAGGTCATCCTGGATGCCGCCGAGGCCGCCGGGTTTGAACTGGCGGAGATCAATTCCTTTGACAAGGGACAACTGTCCTTCAAAGGTGTCCGGGGCGCCAAGGGGATAGAACGCGTCACCAACAAAGACATCGTCCTCAACCTGCGCAAGCCCCGCCCGGGCGAGGTCCCTACCCCCAATGGCCGGTCCTACGCCGACCAGCAGGAGGTCCGCATCGTGGAAGCCATCGCCGCCTTCCTGGAGAAGAACCCGCCGCCCCAGGAGCGCACTCTCCAGGGCCTCTGGAACCACGCCCTCTACGGGATGCTGCGGGACGGCACCGTCACGCTCTCTATGGCGGAAGTGGAGGCACTGCTCCCCCACTATTTCAAGCAGGTGGACGGACGGTGGTACCTGCGGGGCGAAGCGGTGATAGAGGGTGGACTGGGGCTGATTGTCCGGGATGAGGCCTCCGCCATCGCCTGGCTCTCCGGTGTCCTGCGCAATGAGCCCCAGACCACTGGCGACCTGATCCCTCAGTGGCGGGTGGTCACCCGGGAGGTGTCCCTCTCCAAAACCCTGGACCAGATTCTGGAAGAGAACTTCTGGCGGGACGAGCGGACGGGGCGCTGGCGGGTGCCCACCGATGAAGAACGGCGCCGCAAATCCGCCCGGGAGGAAGTCGCCGCTCAGGCCCGATTGCGCGTCATCCGCCGCTTCCTGGAGGGTGGCCTGGACCGCCGCCCCGGCGACCTGGAACTATGCGAATGGATTCGCTTCTGCTACCAGCGGGAACAGTACGCTGAAGCCGTCGCTCTGTTCCCCCACCTGGACGAATCCCGTGTGCCCCCGGAGGAGTACCGCCAGGTGCGGAAAATCGTGGAAGTCTGCCGATTAAAGTTAACATAGGAGGGACTATGTCTCCGGTGATCCTTCAGACAGCAGAAGATTACCAGGGGCCCCTGCTTCGCCTGTTGGCCACTCTGGAAGGCGGAGAGGGACGCTCAAGCGACATTATCCGTCTCTTCGGTGAGACGTACAAAGAGAATATACCGGACTGGCATTACAAACGCATGAAGAACGGTGGAACCTGGTGGCAACGCAACGTACATTGGGCACGATATTTTTTGGTGAACCGAGGGTTTATGGATTCACCGGCTCGTGGGATCTGGCGCATCACCGAGGCGGGGCGTCGGTGGCTGGAGGAGCACCCGGACGCCACCCGGCCGGGGCCCATCATCAGCGCGCCGGCCCGCCGGGAGCGCACCCGTCCTTCGGTTCCGCCGGGCGTCACCCTGGAACAACTCCGGGCCACCAAAGCCGTGATGCCCCCCGACCAGTTCCGCGCCATCTGGGGAGAACTCTACGACCGCCTGCTGGCTGAAGAGCGGGCCCGAGCACAGACCGACATCTCCGACACCGAACTGGCCCGGCGCGCCCGGCGGGTCCTGCGGGAAATCCACGCCTTCCTGAAAGGAGAATCGGGCAGCATCTCCTCCGAAAAAGCGTACAACTGGATGATCTTCTGCTACACCCTGAGCCTGCATCGCGAGACCGCGGCCCTGTTCGCCTTCGTCGCCCAGGACGATTTGCCCGAATGGGCCTACGAGCGCGCCCGTAGAATGGCCGAGGCCTGCCGGGCACAATTGGAATAAGTTATGGAGTTAGACCGTTTCTCCACCCTTCGGGAATACTTTGAACGGCAACTGGCCCGCCAGCCTGCCCAGGCCCAACGGGTGCTGGTGCTGGACCCGCCCGGACTGTTAGGGCTGGGAGAGACCGTGGAGGTAGAGGGACGGCGGTGGCTTGTCTTCCGCTACGACGGCAACGACCTGGCCTTCCGCAAAGTATACGGCCGCTATGGGCCGGACACCCCTCACCTGATATGGGTTACCCGGCCGCCCTCCTGGGTATCCCCCCAGGCCATTGATCTCAGTTACCTGAACGATGTGGTGCGCCGCGCCGACGCGGTGCTGGACCTCAGTCTATCCGGCGTACTGAAGGCCCTTCGCCCCCGGGAGACCTGGCCCCAGGAAGCGATTGCCCGCTTTGAGCCTCTCCTGGCCGACCACCTGGGCGCCGTGCTGGCGGCCCACGCCGACCTCCGGCGGGCCCTGGGTCCCAACACCCCTCTGGATACCCACGCCCTGAGCGCGCTGGTTCTCCACGCCCGCCACCCGAAGATCCCGGTGGGTGACCTGGTCTTCCGGAGCATTGAGCCCCACCAGGCCCTGACGCGCTATCTGCGAATGCTGATTCAGGAGGAGTGGGACGAAGAAGAACTGGCGATGTTGCAGGAGCAGGTCCGCCAGGCGCTCTGGCCCTCCGTTGAAACCCTCTCACCCTGGCTGGAGGCCCCACCCTCAGGGCTGGTGCGGTACCTCTATCTCCGCCGGTTGCTCTCCCGGCATCGCGTTGCCCATATCGCCGCCGTCACCCGCGGACTGCTCCCCTTTGACCCGCGCCCTCTGGAGCCCTGGGTGGACGCCGCTCTGCGGATGTGGGATGATGACCCCCACTGGCGCCAGGCGCTGATCACCCGCGCGGAAGAGACCCTGGACGAAGCAGAACTGGAAGAAGCGCTGGAACTGCTGGGGGCAACCACCCCTTCCGCCCTCCTGTCCGCCCTGAGCCGCGCGGAGACCCCTGCCGTTGCCTACGGACTGGCCCGGCGGCTGCTGATCCGTGTCTCCAATGCGGAGGAACTGGGACGGCTGGCTCTGCGCCACCGCCCGATGACGGCCCACTGGCCAGAGACCCGCTACGCCAACCGGGCGGCCCACATCGCCCGCTTCCTGGACGAACTCTCTTTCATCTTTGAGCGCCTGACGGGGGAAGATCACCCCCCATCGGACCTGACCGGACTGGTGGACTGGTACGTCCAGCAGCGCCTGTACGACCTGGAGTACGCCGTCGCCCGGGCCGGGGAGTCGCTCCGGCATCTACCCGCGCTGGAGAACACCCTGTTCCCTCTCCTGGACCGGGTGCGGGCAACGGTGCGGGTGTACCTGGACCGTCTGGACCGGGAACTGGCCCGTCACATTCGGGCAGACTGGCCGGGGTACCTGCGCCACTCGCGCATGGCAATCCATATCCTGCGCGATACCGTGATCCGTCCGCGCCGCCCATCCCCGGGCACTTCCGTCTGGATCGTCGTCTTTGACGGTATGCGCTATGATACCTGGGAGCGGGTGGTGAAGCCGCGCCTCCGGGAGCGATACGCCATAGAGTGGGAGCGGCCGTACCTGAGCCTGCTCCCCTCGTGGACCGGCATCGCCCGCACCGGCCTGCTGGCCGGGAAGACGCCCGACGGCTGGCAGAATTACCAGGGGACCCCCACCCAGGACCAGCATGTCCTGGCCGCCCGGCTCCTCGGCCTGAGTGGGAACGACTACCGGGACCGAATCCGCTTCTACTCTCAAATGGAGTCAGACCGGACCTGGCGTCGCCTGGACCGGGAGCGGCAATTCCCCTACAACATCCTCGTCTTCAACATCAGTGACGACAATCTCCACGCGATCCGGGACAATCTGGTGGCGCTGAACAAAGTGGTGGAATCGCTGCTGGGAGACATTTTGACCACTCTGGACGGACTGGTTCAGCCGGAGGACACCCTTATCATCACCAGCGATCACGGCTTTGTAGAACTGGAGCCAGACCAGGGAGTCACCGTTTCGGACGCCGAATCCCGGCGCGAGGGGCGCGGCCCCACCGTATACTACCGCTTCATCCGCCAGGCAACCCGGCCCGACGGCCTGGCAGACGACGACGTTCTGACGGTTGAGTACCCCCGCCTGAGCGACGGACGGTTCACCATCGCCGTGGGGCGGCGCTGGTTCTCCCGCCCGGGCACCCCCCGTCCCGACCGATACGCGCACGGTGGGCTGAGCCTGGCCGAAATGGTGATCCCCGCCGCGGTCCTGCGGCCCGTTGTCACCCCTGTGGTCAAACTGACAGTGGAAGGTTTCCCCTCCACCCTGGCAGTGCAGGAAGGGGAGGAGACGGTGGTGGAGTTCACCGTAGTGAACGCCGGCAACCGCCCTGCCCCTTTCACATTAGAAGTCGGAGTGAACACGGCCCGGGAGAAGTCGCGCCAGGAAGGGAATCTACCCCCTGGCGAGCGCCTTCGGGTTTCGTACCGTTTCACCCCCGTCTGTTCGGATGTGCCGGATGAGCCGGGAACTGAGCACATCAGCCTTCGGGTGGAGTACCGGGACGCTCAGGGGAAGCGCCAGCACCTGTCCCGCACCGCATCGGTCAGCGTACAACCGCGCCGGGACGTGGTGAAGTTCAGCCTGGGCGACCTGGACCGGCTGGACGACCTTCTGTAGCGCAACTTTCATCTTGCGCCGCGTGGAGTTCAGCCCGAGACAACCCCAACGGGCTGAATAACCTGCAGCAGGAGGAAACGTGGAGAACTCTCTGACGGCGAAATCGGACGCACTGGCCCAGGAGTATTTGAGCGACCGGGTGGTCCTGAAACCCCTCACCCGCTGGAATGAGGCCTATAAGGAGTTCCCGCGTTACGTTATGGAGTACCTGTGTGCCCGATATGTGGACCCGGGCAACCCGGTTCCCGGTCAGCAACGAATTGACCGGTTGCTCACCGAGCACTATGCCGGGAGCGAGGCCCGGGAGTTAATCAAAAGCCGCATCAAAGAAAAGGGAGAATACATCCTCCTGGGACAGTTGCAGGTGCGGCTGGATCAGGCCCGGGACCACTACTGGGCAGAGGTCCCGGCGCTGGGGGACAACTTCGTCCGTATCAGCCCTCGGGTGCTGGCCGAGTACGGTGATGTTCTTCTGGCGGGTGGGGCCTGGGGCACAATGACAATAGAATACCAGCCCCGTTACGAACTCAAAGGCCGCATCTACCCCTTCTTCATCCGGGAGTTTCGCCCGTTTCAGATCACCCGCCTGGACCTGGACGATTACATTGAAAAACGCCGCCTGTTTGATACAGATGTCTGGATTGCGCTCCTGATTCAGTCCATCGGCTTCAACCCCGACCGGTTGAGCGAGCGGGAACGGTGGCTGATGCTCCTGCGGCTGGTACCATTTGTGGAAGCCAACTACAACTTGATTGAATTGGGCCCCCGGGAGACCGGAAAGACCTACACGTTTCGCAACACATCCAGTCGCTCCTTCGTCGTATCCGGCGGCAAGGCCACCCCCGCCACACTGTTCTACAACATTGCCACCCGGAAAATTGGCATCCTGGGACACAAAGACGTCGTCTTCTTTGACGAGATTGCCAGCACCAGTTTCACCGACCCGGAGGCCACCATCAGCATCCTGAAGGACTATATGCAGACCGGTCACTTCAGCCGGGGGCCATTGGAGTTCACCGCCCAGGCCAGCATTGTCCTGGGTGGCAACATTGACACCGACATAGACCGACGGGAACCGTCGCCGCGGTACCGCCACCTCTTTGAGATTCTGCCGCCGGAGTTACAGGACCCGGCCTTCCTGGACCGGATTCACGCCTTTCTGCCGGGCTGGGAGATGCCCAAAGTGCGGCCAGAGAACTACGCCACCGGCTACGGCTTCATCACCGACTACCTGGCCGAGATTTTCACCCGATTGCGCCGTCGCAACTACCAGACCCTGGTTACGGCCCACGTAGATTTCGGGGCGATGACTGGGCGGAACCAGGATGCAGTCAAGAAGACCACGGCAGGTCTTCTGAAACTCGTCTTTCCCCACCGGACGGCGGAGGACCTGGAGCGGGAGGAACTGGAACCTTGTCTGGCCCTGGCCGTAGAGTGCCGCCAGCGCGTCCTGGACCAACTGGCGGTCATGCTCCCGGAGGAGTTCGGGGGAGTGAAGATAGAGGTAAAGGTACGCTGAGCAACCCCGGCGCGGCCCGGATTCGCCGCCGGAGGGTATCATAAAGACAACCTATACTCTCCCATCCAAAAACGGCGCCCCTGGTGGAGGGCCATTCTCCACACCGGCGCAGGCAGCGCGGAGTTCACCCCTGATGTGCCCTTTGCGGTGAAAAGTGTTACTGCGGAGCCTCCTGGCGGTGTAAGATGATAACCGAAACCATCCGCTTCCCGAATGGCCGGACCGCCCGGCTGGTGCGGGTCTCTCCGGAGACTCCGCTGGACGCCTGGCTGGCGGCGCTGGACCTGGGCTCCCCGCGCGCCCTGGTCGTCGTCTGCGGCGGAGCGGGCGGGATGAACGCCCGGGAGATAGAAGCGGTACGCCCGCTAATAGTGGACGGTCTGGCGCGCCTGGCGGCCCGGGAACAAATCGCTGTCCTGGACGGCGGCACAAACAGTGGCGTAATGGCGCTGATCGGAGAGGGCGCTGCGCACTACAGCCTGACCGCGCCGCTGATCGGCGTCTGTCCGGCTGCGAAGGTCTCCTGGCCCGGAAACCCCAATCCCCAGGCAGCGGCGGAACTGGAGCCCCACCACTCCCACTTCGTGGTGACCCCGGGGGAAGAGTTCGGCGCCGAGACGGAGTTCCTCTACGCGCTGGCCGGGGCTTTGGGAGAGCGCGTGCCCTCCCTGGCCCTGCTGATCAACGGCGGGCCCATTGCCCTTCGGGAAACGTGGCTCAACGTGCGGCAGCACCGTCCGCTGGTCGTCTTCCGGGGCAGCGGTCGCGCCGCTGACGTCGTTGCCGCCGCCCGCGAGAAAGGCGAAAGCGACGACCCGCTCGTGGTGGAAATCATCCGATGCGGGGATGTTACCATTTTTGATGTTCGCGAAGGCCCGGAGAGTTTGATCCAACTCATCCGGAGCAAACTTTGGGAGGAAAAGCATGGGCAAAGTGGATACCTTTGATGAGTACAAACTCTTCGTGGAGGACACCGCGCGGCTCTCCGACCGCCGCCAGACGGTGACCAACACCTATATTGCGGTGAACTCGTTGCTCCTGGGGGCCATTTCGTTCCTGATCCGGGATGCGGCGGGTGGAAATTGGTGGGGACTGCTGCTGGCATTCCCGCTCCTGGCAGGCGGCATCGTCGTCTGCTGTTTCTGGCAACAATTCATCCACAAGTACAAGACCCTCATCGGCCTGCGCATTGACACCCTTCGCAGCATGGAAGACCTGCCCGGGATGGAGGGAAGCGTGCGGATGTACCACGTGGAGGACCGGATTTACCCCCGGGATGCAGAGGGAAAGATGATTCCGGGGCAGGGCCTGAACTTCTCCGACCTGGAGAAACGGCTCCCGATGGTCTTCCTGGCTCTCTATATCCTCTACACCCTTGCCGCGCTCCTGGCCCTGGGAGTGATAGCGGCCACCACTCTGGCAAAATGCTTCTGCCTGATGTGAGAACGCACTCGCGAGTCCCCGGCAGAGGTGTGTAGAAAGTGTGGGGAAAGTGTGGAGTTTTCTTATTGACTTCCTATGCCCAGAAGTGGATAATAAATGCAGAAAAATCTTAGCCACCGTACTGATCGCATTACAACTGGCTTCTTTCCCATTTTATAGCACATCTCTTGTGCATTGAGGGTGCGTTATGGACATCCAGATTGTCTTATCTGATTTTGGTGATACACTTGTGGAGGTTGATCCCCGCCTTCGTGAAGAATCCGTTCGGCTCATTCAGGCATATAGTGACCACATTATCGGTATTACGGATTTGAAACAAGCAGAACGAGAGGAATGGAATAAGCGAATGCCAAGTGATTTCTTGTGGGTCAAAACAAAGGAAGATGAGGTGAATTACTGGCAGTGGTTTTACCGCGCAGTGCTGGATCGGCTGGGAATTACCTCGCATCCTCCCCATCTTCTTAGATGGCTCGCTTCGGTGCCGATAGATCCGAGGTCATTTGTACTGTTTCCAGAGGTAAAGCCGGTCTTGGACAAATTGCAGGAAATGGGGATAGCATTGGGAATCATTTCTAACTCTTTTCCATCCGCTGAAGAAATTCTCCGCCACCTGGAACTCCATCCCTATTTTAGTTATATTGTCTGGTCTCACCAATGCGGATGCGCTAAGCCGGAAAGGAAGATTTTTCGTCAAGCCTTGAGCCTTGTCAACAACACTCAAGCACACATCCTGTTTGTGGACGATCGCCCCGATTTCGTTAAGGCTGCCACAAAGGCGGGTATCCACGCTGCCTTCTGGGTGAATCGGAACGGTTGCTCTGGTGGCGAAGTCCAACAAATTCGCAGTCTATGGGAAATCGTCTCTATGGTGGACCCGAACCAATGAGCGGCCTGTTCAAGAGGTGATCAACGATGAGCCAAACCGCTGCGGATCAGGACATCTTCTTGAAGTGGTTGAAGACGGTAAATCTTAAGGAGAATCCTTTCCAGGATTATTCGGCCCAGAAGGACAGCGATCTCTCCACGTACTTTGTTCAGCTGGGCCCATTGCGTCTCACTGAGCTAATAGAAGACCCGCAACCCTGGGCTATTTTCGGTGAGAGGGGCAGTGGGAAGACCTCGCTGCGGATGATGGTAGCGGCCCGATGTCGTCCAGTTAACCCTGCATCCGATATTCTCGCTTTAGAATGTAACTGGCAAACACTGGATAGAACGCTACAGAAAGCGGGTTCTCTGGGTACACTGACGGTGGACCACTGGGCCGAAACCCTGGTGGAACTGGCGATTCCCTCGTTGCCTGAAGAGCAGCGCCCACGATGGATATCCAGAATTCTCTCCGCCCGTGCCGGCGCGGTTTTTCTGGCCTACGCGCACGAAGATCGTTCGTATGTGGATGAACTGGCCGAGCGCCTGGAAAAAGCGGGCATCGCCATCTGGTATGATCGGAAACTCCATAAAGGCCGCCGCTGGTGTAAGGAACTGGAGGAAAGAATTCAAAACGCACGGGCCATGATCCCCGTGCTTTCCCAACGAAGCAGGGACTCCGCATGGATGGAGCGAGAAGTCTTATTTGCTATGGAGCATAATGTACCGGTGCTCCCTTTGCTCTTGGAAAAGGTTGACCTGCCCCTTTGGGCAGTAGGCTCCCAATACGCACGGAATGTTGATGAACTGATTAGAACCCTCCGAGTAACCGGAAGATTACTATGCCCACCGGGATATGAGTCTCTGGACGAACTGGCATCAGCAGCCTGTGTCCGTCTGGTTATCTGCCTGGTGGATGAAGTGGACGAAGTACCAGAGTTGCAAGACCAATCCAACATGATCCAGTTGCTCTCTTGCCTGATGGATTCCCGGTTGCACTCGGTGAAAGGGGTCGCCTTCCGCTATTTCCTCCCCGCATGGCTGAAGGAGGCTTTGATACAGAAGGGTCTACGTCTGGACCGATACCGGGTAGGGGATTTGCAGTGGGCACCGGAAGACCTGAAACGGCTGATCCGCCAAAGAATGATTGCTTTCTCAGAAAGTAAGGCGGCACCCCACCAGTCTTTAGGAGAACTATGTGATCCATCGGGTGGATTTGCAGCCCGAATAGACGATGAACTGGCATCCCTGGCGGAAGGGAATCCCCGCGCCGCCGTCTGTCTGGCTGACCAGTTGCTGCGCTTTCACTGTCGCGAAGACCCTCCACCCCGGTTAATCCGGCCGACAACCTGGGAGGATGTAAAGGATTGGTGGAGGCGGGAAGGCCGAGAGCGGATTCTGAGGCAACCCATTTTTGGCTTACCCTTCCGCTTGCAGGGAGATAGGATTTTCTTCCAGAACCGGGAGGTGATCCTTACCGGTCGTTATCACGCGCTGCTCCGCTGTCTGGTGCGCGCTGGGGGCGGTATCTGCTCCCCTGAGGACCTCGTTCGCGCTGGTTGGCCGGAAGACGACCCTGCCGGCGTGACCTCACGTGCAGTAGACGAAGCCGTACGGCGAATGAAACAGAAACTTTTGGAACAGGGTGTAGATCCTGGTTGGGTAGAGACAGTTAGAAGTCGCGGGTACCGGATCCGCCCATCTTTGTAGTTGGGCCACCGGTTGGGGAGGCAAACATGTTAAACATTTCTGCCCGCAAATCGCTATTGGTTTTCCTGCTGCTGTCTTGGGCAATAGCTGGAATCGCTATTCCGGGTGCAATAACGACACGTCTGTCTGCAGACTCCAATGAGCCACCGATCATCGTGGCCGTTTACCCAACGGCGTTGCCCAATGCGACAAATACGTACATCACCATCACAGGCCAGAATTTTGCCCCTACGCCTACCCTTACCCTGGGCTCCGTCCTCCTGTCGGATGTGACTTTTGTGAACTCGCAAACGTTGACGGCCTTGGTGCGATGGGGGTTAGAACCGGGGAACTACCCCCTGACCGTGACAAATCCAGATGGGCAGTCGGATACCAAAGATAATGCTTGCACGGTATACCAGGAAGATGAAAACTGGTCGTCTGCCGGGCCCTACGGTGGGAACATCACGGGTATCTTCATTGATCCTGCCAACCCCAACAGAGTTTATGCCGACGCCAACTCCAGCGGTCTGTTCGTCAGCGATGACGCCGCTGCTCACTGGAGCCTTCTCTACCTTGACCCGATGCCCACAGAACTGGCGTTTCAGACCTGTGAGGGCAATCGGTATCTGTACCTTGGCGCGCACGATAGCTTGATGCGGTCTTCAGATGACGGTGCAACCTGGGAGCGGTTTATCCCCCCGGGGACGGAGGAATGGTACGGCTCTATCGAATACCGCCCCGCCGTGAATCCGGCCGAACCGACTGCTCTCTATGTGGGGATAACCCATCTCAACACCAGCGGTGGGCTGTTCAAGTATAACTGCACGACGGGAACCTGGACAAGACCCTACCCCTTCAATCTCCCGGTAACGGCGATTGCCTTTGAGGGCTCCGATCACATCTACTTCGGCACACGCGATGGGAAGTTCTATGCCAGCGCCGATGGAGGCAACACGTGGGCCGAGCCGGTGACCGTGGCTTCTTATGTCGGCCCCATAGCAATTGACTCATTCCCGAACGGGAACGGTGTGCACAATATCTGGGTGGCCGCAAATGGAATGGGCGTTGGTTTCCAGGGTGTCTTTCTCAGCCAGGACGGGGGAGAGAGCTTCCAACCCGTCTCTAACTTACCCTCTGGCACCATGGCAAATTTTACCGCCATCCATCCGTTTGCTCAGGGGGTAATGTGGCTGGCAACCGGTTTCGGCGTTTTCTTCACCACCGACAATGGTGCTCACTGGTCTTCCCTGGGCGTGCCCTGGACATGGCACTTAGCCCTGTTTCCGGACCCCCAGGTGCCGGAAGACTGGACGCAGACCACAGTATACGCCGCGACGTGGAAGGGAGTGTACAAGAGCACAGACGGCGGTCAGACCTGGGAGGTCGCCAATCAGGGCCTGACGGGGATCATCCCCGAGGCAATGGCCGTCAACCCTCAGAACCCTGACGTGGCTTATGCTTCCACGCCCAGCCTGGGGATCATCAAGACATATGACGGTGGCAGGCACTGGCAGGTCCTGAGCATCCCCTTTGCCGGCTACGGCAATCAAATCGTGGTTGATCCCTTTGCTCCGCAAACGATATACATCCCCAGGGAATTCTGCGATACAGGTGCCTGTCTGTATATCAGCCAAGATGGCGGGGAAACCTATCAGGAGGTCGTGTTACCACGTCCAGCGGGCCTGTTCGGTGAGTGGTGGGGTTCTATCAAGGTGCTCACTCCGGATCCCGAACGGCCGGGCAGGCTTCTGGTCGGAGCGACTTTTGGGGAACATCCGACCCATGTTGGCTATGGCGTTATCTACGTTCGCGAGAGCGCAGATACAGAATGGCAGGTTGTCAAAGTGCTGCCGGGAAGTGAGATTAGAGACCTCTATTTTGACCCGCATAACCCCCAGCGTGTGTACGCAGGAACCGATTTGGGCCTGTATCGTAGCCAGGACCGGGGTGTCACCTGGGAACAAATGAGTCTTCCGGCTGACCTCAAGCATATCGGTCCGGTGGTGGTTCATCCTGACCAAGCCAATGTTATCTACATTTACAACTGGAGCGCAGCTGGTGAGGACACCAGACCACAGGGCATCTATATTTCTCAGGATGGCGGGGCGACCTGGAGGCCACTTACCGACCAGAACGGGAACCAGGTTTATGGAGGCCCTGTTTGGGAAATGGCTTTTGCTCCGGTAGGTCCACGGGTATTCCACATTGCCACCTTTAGCGGACTATACCGCAGTTTGGACGACGGGCATACCCTTACGCCTGTAGAGGGGCTGCCGGGGCAGGCCAATGTGAGGACCTTGGTCTTTGGCCACGACGTTGGGCTGAACGGCGATGAGCGGTTAGTCACCTATGTCGGCACGACCGGTGGCTACAGAATTACTCATAGTGCCAATCTCGCGACAGTTTATGCTACTCGCACAGACCTGATGGGGGCGGGAATTTATCGGAGCATTACTATGTTTCGCTATGATCAGCATATCTATTTGCCGCTGATTGTAAGGAGATAATGAGGCAGATCACCCGAATACAATCAACAGATATAGCGGTGCTTTATTTTAGTGTATGTGGTCCAACCCGCGCTCTGAGCCGACAGACCTCCCCTCGGTCGGCCTGCGGCTCAAGTACAGATCAATAGTGAGCCCTGGGAGGCGGATGATGACTGCACTGATGAAAGGTTACCAGCACATTCTGGCAATGGTTGGGGAAAGCATTACTCGTCTCTCTACCCCCGATGAGCCATCCATACTCACTTTCTGGGCTGGCCCCGGGGGTGGCAAGACGACTTTCCTGAATATAGTACGGGACAAGTACGCAGGAGACACTCTGCTGCTATCAGGCCCCTGGGATTTCCGTTCATCCCCTCCCGAGGTCCTGGCATCGCAGGTCCTGACGGCTGTCCGGGATGCTCCCGATGAGAGCAAGAAACTCGTTCTCCTGGACAACCTGGATGAACTTCTCCACACCGGCGACGGAGAGCCGTTCTTCGCCTTTGAGCGCCAGGTTCTGTGCGAACTGGTCCGGCGCGGGGATACGCTGATCGTCGTGACCAGCCGCGCCCCTCTCGTCCAGTGGCGAGATTACGAGGTGCGCATCTCGGCCAGGAATCTGCACATTCCTCCCCTCCGTCGGGAAGATGTGGCGGAATGGGCCAGGGAGCGGCAACTGGACCCAGATCAGGCCTTTGAGATAAGTTTGGGCCATCCCCAGGTGCTGGCCTGGCTTCAGGAGCAACCAAGCATGCCTCCGGAAGAGATAGACCGGAAAGTTGCGGATTTATTCCTGAACGGTCTCTCCGGGAAAACGCGCCAACTGGCGGAGGTCGCCAGCCTGTTCCCTGTGTTTGACCTTGCAGTCTTGCGCCCGGTCCTCTCTGCAGAAGATACAGAGAGTTTCTACAGCGAGTACGTGGAGTGTTTGGAAGAACTGATCCGCAAAGGCCTGGTATTCTGGGATGGAGAGGTGGGCGCCTATCGGTTTCGGGAGAGTACGGTCCGCCGCCTCCTGGCGCGCGGCGTTCTCCATCGCGACCCGGAGCAGTTCCGGCGCATTCATCAGGTCGCTGCCGGGTATTATCAACATGAGGCCCAACGGGCCGCCTATCTCCACCGCTCACTGGTCAGCGCTCTGTATCACACGGCCCAGGCCCATTTGGGGAAGGGAGAAGAGGCCGGGAAGGTATGCATTCATTGGATAGAGAACACCCTGGGAATGTGGTTGGGGGCCCCCTGGGAGAAAGTCCTGTGGGCCTGGGAGACGGGTGCGGGGGATGAAGCCACAAGGGAAGAATTACAGGCCCTGCTGGGTCCCGCCGCTTTTGAGCGCATCACCCGGCTTCTGGAATCGGCTGCTCAGGCAGCGGCTCAAATCATCCAGCAAGTTCAGGAGGTGAACCGATGACGCGCCTCTGGATTTCCCGCCGTATCGCGGATGAGATTTACCAGCGAATCATTACGGAGGACAATTCCACTGTGATCTACCTGGTGGAAGCCCCGGCGGGGATGGGGAAGACTTTCCTGGCCCGTGACCTGGGCACGCGGTTGGGCAGTCCCACGGGCTACGAGCCCGCCCGGACGGGGAAAATCGCCTGGTCGGGGATTCTGGATATCTACGACCCCGACACCAACAGCAACCAGGGGATTGAGCGGCGCCTGATCCAGGCCCTCCCCCAGCGCGGCTTTGAGTTTGATGCGTACCGGGATGCCCGGGATATCTACGATGCCTGGTTTAAGGGAGGCGTGGTTGGCGCCAGCCTGGAGGAACAGCGCCGAAAGGTGGAGAGTGCCTTCGCCGAGGGGCTGGGGGAAGTGGCAAAGAGTTGGCGGCCGGTGCTGGCTTTTGATACCGTGGAACGGTTGGAGAGCGCGGCCGACCCCACTCAGCAAGAGATGGGTTTCTTTGACGACACCGCCTCGGTGATGGGCTGGCTCCTCTTCCAGGTCGCCCGCCTTCGGCAGGGCGTCGTGCTCTTCCTGGGCCGGAAGGCCAACCGGTTTTACGAAGCCCTGGAGCGAGTCGTTCAGCAGGCCAACCAGGAGCGGCCTGGATTACCACCGATAGAACTCCACCGCGTCCGCCTGGGGTCGCTGGACGCAGAGGAACTGGAGGAATTCTTCAGGAACCGCACTGAGCGGTATCCGGCCCTCCGGCGGCTGCTGACCCGGGACCTCACATCTCTTCTGGCGGAACGCACAGGTGGCAATCCACTCCTGCTGGATATGGCCCTTCAGGCTCTGCTGGAGACCGGAGACCCGGCCGATATTCGCCGGGCATTGCAGGCCTCTGATGGACTGAAAGAAGTGGAACGATCGCTCATTGAGACATATATGAACCGGGCCAGCCCGGAGCGCCAGACCCTGCTCCGCTACCTGGCGCTGGCGCGCAACGGGGTGTTCGCCGACCTGCTCCGCTCTCTGGAACCCCGGCGGGCCGACGCGCTGATCCGGGAACTGGAGCGGATGGAAGAATTGCCATTTATCAAGGTACGCGAAGTTTCGGTGGCGAAGCCCGGGAGCGATGAGCGGGTCGGGCGGCGTACCTGTTTTCTCCACGATGCCATGTATACCCTCTGCGACGAAGTGCTGCTCACGCCCGTTCAGGCTCAGAGGGATAGCCAGCGCATCCTGGCCTGGTACGAGGAGCGTATCCGGGCTGAAGAGGAGATGCGCCCGCGCCTGGGCCGCCTGCAGCGCCCTGTGCCGGACCCTGACCTCCTGGTGGATTCCCTCTTCTACCGGATGCGGGCGGACCCGGTCGCTGGTTATCGGTGGTACCTCCAGCAGACCAGTCAGGCCATCCGCAGCGCCCAAACGGGACTGGATATGCGGCTGCGGGACGCGATGGCCCTGTTCCTGGTCAGCGCGTCCCCCGAAGAGGAACAGGAACCCGGTTATTCGCTGAGCAGCCCGATTGACCGGGAGAATATCCGGGTGCTCTTCCCGGAACTCTTTAAGGATTTCCGCCTGGATAGCGCCATCCACTGGGTCAACCGCTACACGATGCGGGGCAAACTGGAGGATGCCCGGCAGATTGGCGAGGGAACCCTGGCCGTGGCTGAAGAGATGTATCGGGCGGACCCCCAGCGCTACGCTCTCCCGATGGCCGAACTCCTTCTCTGGTACGGCCAGGCAGTGATGTACGGGTATGAGATCCCCAAGGCGATGGAGATGTATAACCGGGCCATCGCCCTGATTCAGGAGACGTACGCGCCAACGGAACAGACGCTGGACGGTCTGGATCCCTTTGAACGCTGGCGGTTGTGCCTGGTGCTGGGACGCGCGTACAACAACCTGGGCTACACCCGCTGGATGTACCTGGGGCAATACGGCCGGGCCATCTACGATTTCCGGCAGGCGGTCCGGTTCTTCCGTATTGCCGACCTGGAGGAAGAACTGGCCAACTCTAACGATAATATGGGTCGGGTCTACGCGCTGTTGGGGCAGGAATTCCAGGCCCTTCAGTTGATCCGTAACGGAATGGAGATCCGCCGAAGGCTCGGCCTGACGTACCGGGAAGCACTGAGTGCCAATTCGCTGGCCCAGGCGCTTCTCCGCTTCGGGCAAATAGAGCCCGCTCTGCGCGCGGTAGAAGACGCGCTAAGCCGCTTCCGGCGGGCCGAGGTAGACCGGGGTATCGGCCTGGGCACCCTGACCCGGGGGATGATCTACCGCAATATGGCGGATATGTGGCGAGAACTGGGGATTTCTCTGGAAGATGCTATCCGGTACGCGGACCTGGCGGAAACGGATCTGAAAGAAGCAGTGCAAATTTTCTCGTTCCGGGTACGGGAGCCGATTCGCGAAGTTCAGGCCTGTAACGAACTGGCCTGTTGCTACCGGGCCCGCCACTGGCTGCTGGTGCATAAAGGCGCGCCCGAAGGGGAACAGCGGATGGCGCTTTCTCAGGGGCGGACCTGGTTCCGGCGAGCCATTGAGGCCGCACGGCGCCACGGATACCCTGTAGAGGAACTGGATTCCCTCCAGGATATGGCCGTGCTGCTCGCCCGGGCCGGAGAATACGATGAGGCGGAACGGCTCCTGGAGGAGATTCGCAGAAGAATACCAGAAAGTTACCACATTCGCCCCGGCATCGGGCTGGCGGAAGTGCCCGAGGCGGAGCAGGTGGACGCCTACTACAAACTGATGGGGCAGGTGGAACTGCTGGCCGGGGCCATCTCCTTTGAGCGGGGACGCATAGAGGCTCAGAAGGAGGGGAAACCCGGGGATGTGCCCACACGCGAGGCTTTACTCCAGACGGCGCGCTCGTATCTGCTGGCTGTGTACTACTTCAACACCTACTCGGGTGAGGCCTTCGCTCACCGCCTGACCTACGCCCGAATCTATCGGCGCTTCCAGATTTGCCCGCCCGAACTGGTCCGGGAGATCACCCAGGAACACCTTCCCCAATGGATTGCGGAATATCACCTCCCGGAGGAACTGGCGCGCGGGCTGTTCCTGGATGTGTTCGGCCTCTTTTAGCGGAAAGAGGGACTCCCATCCAGCGGCACCCGTCCTCCTGACACGCAGTCCAGCACCTCCACGGGTCGCCCCTGGATACCGAAGTGTCTCTGGATGGGTTCAGCCAGGCGAAGCACCTGCTGCGCCAGAGCGTTCACCGGCGTGTACCGCGCTTCCAACATCACCCGGTAAACAGGTTCTGTGCTGGCCGGTCGGCACTCCAGGCGAGTCAGGTCCGGAATCTCCTCCCGAATTCGTTGCAGGAGGTCCGTCAGGCCCGGGATGTCGTCGGGGGGCACGTCCACGCGTCGCCCGATCCAGATAGAGGCCTTGACCTGGGGCCACTTGCGCATCCCCGGCGCCAAGTCGCGGAGAGATGTGCCGGGAGAGCGGGCCAGTTCGGCCAGTATGGTCAGGGCAGTGCGCAGGCCGTCCCCAGTCACATGGGCGTCATCCGTATGCAGGATCACGTGCCCGATCTCTTCGCCCCCCAGGGTCAGGTTGCCAGCCACCAGCGCTTCCGTAACGTATTTATCCCCATTGCGCACCTGCTGGACGACAACCCCCTGGTGGCGAAGGTAGTCCGGGAGACCTGAATTGCTCATCACTGTGGCGACCACGGTATCCTGACGTAACGCCTTCTCCCGCCAGAGTTTCAGCGCCAGGATTGCCATCGCCATATCCCCGTCGTACAGGTACCCATCCCGGTCCACCAGGAGCAGGCGGTCCGCATCGCCGTCCAGTGCAATCCCCAGGTCTGCGCCATACTCCCGAACCTTCGCGGCCAGCCATCGGGGGTTGGCCCGGACGAATTCACTGCCGGCCTGCCAGTTGATGTTTACGCCATCGGGGGATGCGTTCAGTATCGTGCAGTTCACCCCCAATTGCCCCAGCACCAGTGGCCCCAATTGATAAACTGCTCCGTTCGCGCAATCCGCCACGATGCGACAATGCTCCCAGGGATGCCCCTGGTATTCCCGTGCCAGGGCGTGGGCATACTGCCAGGCATACCCGGGCTCTTCGGTGATGGTAGCGGGGCGAATCTCAAAGGGGAGAGGAACATCGCCGAAAAAGAGGTCTTCAAGGGCCTGTTCGGTCTGGTCATCTATTTTGATGCCCCGATGGTTAAAAATCTTGATCCCGTTCTCTTCAACAGGATTGTGGGACGCGGAGATCATAGCGCCACCAGCGAAGAACCCCTTGCTGGCAATCAGGTAGGAAACCGCGGCGGTAGGCAGAATTCCACCGTCCACCACCCGAACACCTGCGCGGGCCAGGCCCTCCACAAATGCGGATTTGAGCCGATAGCAGGACTCCCGGGTATCTGTGCCGACCAGAAAGGCTGGCGATAAAGTATGCTGGCGGAGCCATGCCCCCACTACCCGGCCCAGCCGCTCGGCGTCCTCCCGCCGAAGAGGATGACGGTCCACCACTCCCCGAATTCCATCCGCACCAAATAGCCTCCCCATCCTCCCCTCTTTCTGCGGAACCGGTACCCCTTCCCACCAGAGAGCATCTCTTCTGTTGGTCACCAGCGGGCCGCAACGATCACCCCCAGAGGCAAACCTGCAGGCAAAAGTGATAAGAGCACCGAGAACAGTTATCGGCCAGGCATGCGCTATCAAATTTGCAGGTGGTGGAGACAGAGCGGGATTAGAAGGGCTTTTGTTGGAAAACGCCTTACTATTGTTGAGTATATCATAACAGGACGGTTTGTCAATTCCAATCTTGGGCTACCATCGCTTGAGTCTTCAAAGTGCTACAGTTCCTCCACCATCTCCTGCACCCGCCCCGCATCCGGATGCAAATAGCGGGCCGTGGTAGAAAGGTTGGAGTGCCCCAGCACCGTTTGCAGCGTCGCCAGGTCTCCCCCCGCCTGCAGGAAGCGCGTGGCAAACGTATGCCGCAGCGTGTGCGGCGTCACCCGCTTCCCCAGCCCCGCCCGCCGCGCCGCCTCCGCCACCACCCGCTGCACGTCCCGCCCCGTCAGTGGCTGATACGTGCGAGAGAAGAACAGCGGCCCCGACCGCTGCGGCCGCACCTCCAGATACTCCCGCAGTTCCCGCCGCGCCTCCGCCGAAAGCGGCACCTGCCGCTCTTTCATCCCCTTCCCCTTCCGCACCAGCACCCAGCCGCTCCGTGCGTTCAGTTCCACGTCCTCCGGCTTCAGCGCCAGTACCTCGCTGACCCGCAAACCGGCCCGCGCCATCAGCGCCACCATTGCCCGATTGCGGCGGGAAATCCAGTCTTCCCCCTCCAGCGCGGCCAGCAGCCGCCCCAACTCCCGCCCGTCCAGCGCTTCCACCGGAGGCCGCTCCTGGCGCACCCCCCGCACCCGTAACTCCCGCTCGTGGAAGCGGGCCAGGGAGCGGATCGCCGCCAGGCGCACGTTCACCGATGCGGCCTTCAGGCGGCGGACGGTGGTCAGGTAGGAGATGTACTCCCGGACTTCCTGGGGGGTGAGCAGGCGGATGTCGGGGGATTCGCCGTAGGTGGTACGATACCATTCGGCGAACTCCCGCAGAGCGTCGCCGTAGCGCCGCCGGGTGATGCCGGAGTGCTGTTCCAGGAACGGCTGGACCTGTTCATCCCACATCGGACGCCTCCTGACCCTCACACAAAGGCACAAAGACACAAAGAAAATCTCCGTGCCTCTGTGTCTTTGTGTGAGAGAAAAATCTTGTACGACGTGGTTTCAGGGCCGTTAGACCCCCGTTTTTGACACATTGTACGACACCCAGAGGGGGTGTTGGGAAATACAAGTGTAGTTGTATGGTTATTTTACCAGATGTTAATGGAGATGTCAAATTCGTCGGAGAGAAGTGGGGGACCAGGGCAAAGAGCAATGAGAAGGGGGTATTGGAGACAACGGCCCAAAGGGGATCACCCTCATCTGAATCAGGGCTTATCAATGCTCTGATGAAAATGCTCGTAGTGAGCCACGAAGCGCAGCGGAGTGGCGTTGAAGAGGCCCAAAACGGCACTCCGCTGGCGCTTCGTGCCTGACTACAAACGGGCAAGATTAGAGCGCTGATAAGCCCTGCATCTGAATTTGACAAATCGCCCTGTTGGGGGTATATTCTGAATTGCACCTTTCCAAACAAAAACGCCCTCGGCGGTGACCACAGCACCGACAGAGGGCCGTCTCCACGCCGATCGGGGCGGCGCGGAGGTCGCCCATACCATACCACAAAAGGCGGCTCCCGTCAAGTCCCGGCGGGGCCGCTTTTTCGTTCCCTGTGTCCCACCCGAAAGGAGCACCGATGGATTCCAATTCAGGGGACCCGGGGTCC
>JAPYWT010000218.1 GCA_028276215.1 Thermoflexus sp.
GGTGAGGGGCCAGGAAGATTTGGAGATCAGAAAGTGTCAACCAATGCTGAACCATCCCCCAAACCCTTTCCCTTTCAGGAGGCAAAAATGGACCCCACACTGGAACTCCTGCGCTCGCTGACGGAAGCGGATGGCGTCCCCGGGTACGAAAACGAAGTGCGCGCTCTGGTGCGCCGGTATCTGGAACCCCTGGGCTCCATAGAGCAGGACCGCATCGGTAGCCTCATCTGCCGCCAGGGAGAAACCGGCCCCCGGGTGATGCTGGCGGGCCACATGGACGAAATCGGCTTCATGGTCCACCACATCACCAAAGAGGGATTCCTGAAGTTCGTCCCCCTGGGCGGCTGGTGGGACCAGGTGCTCCTGGGCCAGCGGGTCATCGTCAAAACCCATAAAGGCGACGTCCCCGGCGTCATCGGTGCCAAGCCGCCCCACCTGTTGCCTCAGGAGGAGCGCAACAAGGTGGTGGAGAAGAAGGACATGTACATTGACATCGGCGCCACGTCCCAGGAGGAGGTGGAGGCCGCTGGTGTGCGGCTGGGCGACCCCGTCGTCCCGGCGGCGCCGTTCCAGGTGATGGCGGGCGGGAAAGCGTACCTGGGTAAGGCCTTTGACGACCGGGTCGGCGTGGCCCTGATGATAGACGCCCTGCGCCACTTCGCCCAGGCTCCCCACCCCAACATCCTCTACGGCGTCGCCACGGTGATGGAGGAGGTGGGGACGCGCGGGGCCAAGACCAGCGCCGAGGTGGTGAACCCCGACGTCGCCATCATCCTGGAATCGGACATCTGCGGCGACGTGCCGGGCATCAAGCCCGAGGAGTCGGCCGTGAAACTGGGCGGCGGTCCCAGTCTGGTGCTGGTGGACGCGCGGATGATCCCCAACCTCCGCCTGCGGGACCTGGTGATAGAAACGGCGAAAGCGCTGGACATCCCCCTCCAGTTCTCCGCCCTGACCGGCGGCGCGACCGACGGCGCGATGATTCATCTGCACGGCACCGGCGTCCCCACCGTGGTGCTGGGGGTCCCGGCCCGCCACATCCACAGCCATTCCGCCATCATCCACCGGGACGACTACGACCGGGCCCTCCGCCTGCTCATCGGCGTCGTGGAGCGCCTGGACGCCGCGACCGTCCAGCGGCTGACCTCCGACTAACGGCTCACTGCTAACGGCTCACTACTAACGGCTCACTGCTAACGGCTCACTGCTAACGGCTAACGGCTTACCATGGCTCGCGAACAGCGCATCGGCTCTATCCTGGCGGTAGATTGCGGCACTGTCCTGACCAAGGCGATCCTGCTGGACCAGGTGGAGGGCTCGTTTCATTTCGTCGCCCGGGGCGCCGCGTTGACGACGGCGGCCTCTCCCTGGCGAGACATCGCCCTGGGAATCCAGCATGCCATAGAGCAGATTGAAGACGTCACCGGTAGAGTGCTGCTGGATGAAGCCCATCGCCTGATCATCCCCCAGCAAGGGGGACTCGTGGGGGTGGATGCCTGTGTGGCTGTCAGCAGCGCCGCCCCTCCGCTGCGGGTGGTGCTGGCCGGACTGGTCCCCGAACTGAGCCTGTCCGTTGCCCAGCGCGCCGTTTCCGGCACGTACGCGCTGGTGGAGGACCTGATCGTCCAGGACCCCCGGCGGAGGGTGAGCGAGGAGGAGCAGATTCGCGTGGTGCTTCAGCGCCGGCCCGATGTGCTCTGCGTGGTGGGGGGTACCGACAACGGCGCAGTGCTGCCGGTCCTGGAACTGGTGGAGACGCTGGCGCTGGCATGTTCCATGCTGCCGGAGGGGGAACGCCCTCAGATTTTCTTCGCAGGCAATACCGCGCTCCGTCAGAAGGTGGTGGACCTGGTGGGCGGACAGGCTCCCGTCCGTTCGGTGGACAACGTCCTTCCGGCTCCCACCCGGGAGAATCCGGTAGGGTTACAGAACGAACTGGAGGGCTTCTATCGCCAGAAACAACTGGCTCAACTGCCGGGTGGCGAAATTCTCCAGCGATGGCTGAGCGTTCCCCTGATGCCGGTCAGCGAGTCCTTCGCCCGGCAAATCCAGTATCTCTGGTACCTGGACGAGTCTCCAAAAGGGACTCTGGGGATAGAAGTGGGGGCGGCCAACACCCTGGTGACGGCTGTCTTTGGTGGGGAGCCGGCGGTGACCGTGAGGGCCGGGATGGGTTCTGTATACGGGTTGGAGCGCTTGCTGGATCAACGCGGCGCCGAAACCCTTTTACGCTGGATGCCCGTTCCGTTCAAGCCTGAGCAGGTGCGATCCGTTTTGCACTACCGCGCTCTCTGGCCTGCCAGCGTCCCTCAGGAGGCGGAGGAACTCTGGCTGGAACAGGGCATTGTGCGGGAGGTCATCCGGGAGGCCATCCAGGTCGCGCGTCCCGCGTGGCGCCCCGGAAAGGCCCAGCCCTATCCCCACCTGACGCCTCTTTTTGATCCCATTCTGGTCGGTGGAGGCGCACTGGCAGCGGCTCCCCGCCCCGGCCAGTTGGCCCTGATGGTCCTGGACGCCGTGGAGCCGATCGGAATTTCCACTCTCTTGCTGGACATCCACGGCCTGGCACCGGTCCTGGGTGCAGTGGCCATGCTGAAGCCGCTGGCGGCCGTGGAAGTGGTGGATAACGGCGGCCTGGTGAACCTGGCGACCGTCATCGCTCCAGTGGGCCCGGCCCGGAAGGGAGAGGTCATCCTGCGGATGCGGGTTCACTACGAGAAAGGCGGGACCCTGGATGTAGAAGTCACCTCCGGCTCTCTGGAGGTCCTCCCTCTTCCGCCTGGGGAGGAGGCGGTGCTGGAACTCCGACCACGAGGCCGGATAGATGTCGGGCTGGGGCCGGGTCGGGGTGGTAAACGCCGGGTACGGGGTGGCCTGGTGGGCCTGATTGTGGATGCTCGCGGCCGCCCGCTCCAACTGCCCGCTGACCCCTACGCCCGAATGGCCCAGGTCCAGCAGTGGCTCTGGGACGTGGGAGGATGAGGGACATGCGCTTCTACCTTCCTCAAACGGTCATCTCGCCTCTGACCATCGTCCGGAAAGAGCGACGCCTCCCGGGTCGGGGGGATATTCTGGTGCGCGAGGGAGACCGGGTGGAGCCGGTGCAGGTCATCGGGCGGGCGATGGTCCCCGGAGAGTTTCGGATTGTTAACCTGGCTCAGATGTTAGGAGTACCCCGTCGGGCCGTCCGCCGGTATCTCAAGGTGAAGCCCGGACAGGAGGTCCGGCAGGGGGATGTCCTCGCTGCCCGGGGGGGATTGGTCCGGCGGGTCTGTCGGGCACCGATAGGGGGGACGGTAACCGGCATTGGCGGCGGGCGGCTGATCATTGAGGCCCCTCCGCAGGTTGTGGAGGTCCGGGCGGGCTATCCCGGCGTCGTGAGACGGGTTCTTCGGGAGGAGGGCGTGGTGATTCAGGTGGCTGGTGCCCTCATCCAGTGCACCTGGGGAAATCAGCAGGAGGGGTTTGGGGTTCTGCGCCTCCTGACAGATTCCCGGGAGAAGCCCCTGCGGGTGCGGATGATAGATGCCTCATGCCGGGGGACGGTCCTGATAGGTGGCATCCTGGCGGATGAGGACGCGCTGAACCAGGCAATAGAGATGCAGGTGCGGGGGATCATTGTGGGAGGGGTGGCGCCGGAGTTGCTGGAGAAAGCGGCCCAGGCACCATTTCCGATTGTGGCCACCGAAGGGCCAGGGAGCGTCCCGATGTCCCCCCGCTGTTTCCAGTTGCTTTCCACCTACAATGGAAGGGAAGCAGTGCTGGATGGACGTTTTGCCGGGGGGCGCTCTGTTCTCCGCCCAGAAATCATTGTGCCACTCCCGGCGGAGCCGGGGACTGGCCCCCTGGAACTGCCCGACGCGCCATTGAAGATTGGGGACACCGTCCGGGTCACCCGCCTTCCTTACGCCGGTCAGATTGGCACGGTAATGGCTTTCGTACATGCCGGGCGCCTGACCGCAGGAAGTCACCTGCCGGTGGTGAAGGTCAAGGTCCCGGACGAAGAGATTCCCCTGACGGTACCCGTCTTCAACCTGGAGATCATCCGTTCTTGACCACGGACGACAGACCACGGACGACGGACGACAGACGACAGGGGTAGCGCAGACTGTCAGCCTGCAAAGTGGTCGGTGGTCAGTGGTCCGTGGTCGGTGGTCTGTGGTCTATGGTCTGTGGTCTGTGGTCTGTGGTCTGTGGTCTGTGGTCCGTAACGAGCCCACCCACAAGGAGTGAAGCATGTTAGAAGATATGGACCTGGAACTGGAGGAGCCGGTAGAAGCGGAGGCCGAAGAGGCCGGCGAACGACAGAACCGGACCTTCATCATCCTGGTCGCTGTCATGGGCGGCCTGCTCCTGATCGGCATCATTGCCTTCTGCGTCTGGATGTTCGTGGTCGGCCGGGGAGTGCTGACTGGTGGACAGGCGGCCATCCCGCCTACGGCCACCCCGGAGGAGGCGGTCATTGCCGCTGCCGAAACCGCCACCGCCGAGGCGGCGCTGGCCCAGGCCCAGGTCTCCCCGGAGCCGACGGCGACCCCAACCCCTTCTCCGACGCCGGTCCCGCCTTCGCCGACCCCGCGCCCCACTATCGCCGCGCCCCAGGCGACGCCGACCCCGCGAGTCACGGCGACGCCCGGCGGGACGGGCTCAACGCCGGTGCCCACCTATACCCCTACCGCGACCCCCAGCCCGCCGGCCCAGACCGGCATCGGGGCCTACACGGCGCTCATCCTGGCGGCGGGCCTGCTCATCCTGCTGGTCATCTCCCGCCGCCTGCGGACGGCGACCGGGGGACGGTAGCGCCTGAGCCTGTCGCAAACGTCGTGCCGATCTACAAGCGCGGCCGTCCGGTCCGCTGCGGGACGGGCGCAGGGATGTCTCATTGGCGGCGCCCTGTGGGGGGGGCAACGCCTGATAATGAAGCCGCGATGTGACTACCTACCCAAGAACCGTTTCATAAAAACCACGAAGGACACGAAGGCCGCACAAAGGGCACGAAGGATGATATTTTATCCCTTTGTGTCCTTTGTGAGTACTTTGTGCCCTTCGTGGTAG
>JAPYWT010000271.1 GCA_028276215.1 Thermoflexus sp.
GGGCGCACTGTCCGTTGGCGCAGAAAATGCCCTGGGGGGCGCCGTCTTTATGGTGGTGGCCGAAAATGCGGACGCCGTTGGCGAAGAGGGCGGAGGCGATGGTCTCGCCCTCCAGGGCCGTCATCTCCCGGCCCTGCCAGAAGAAGGAGAACGCGGGGCGGGGCTCCACGGGCAGGATGGGGTGCGATGGGATGCGGAAACCGTTAGAAGACATGTTCCCTCCATAAAACAGCGGGCGTCGTCTGTGGTCTGTGGTCTGTCGTCTGTCGTCTGTGGTCTGTGGTCTGTCGTCCGTCGTCTGTGGTCTGTCGTCCCTAATTGTACCGGAATCTGGCGGGGGCGCAAGCGGGGTTATTCTTGCAGAGATACCGTTCTGTGCTAAAATCTATACCAACGGAGCCAACGAAGCCATATGTGGAGCGGACTTTCGGGATTCAGCCTGCGGCGGCTGCTGATTGGCAGCCCCCTGGCAACAACACAACTGAAGCATGAGCGACTGACCAAAGTCAAGGGGCTGGCGGTCTTCGCCTCAGACGCTCTCTCCTCCACGGCCTACGCCACCGAGGAGATTCTGCTGGTGCTCATCCTGGCGGGCATCGGGGCGGTGAGGCTGGCCTGGCCCATCGCGCTGGGCATCGCCACCCTCCTGGCCATCGTTGCCTTCTCCTACTACCAGACCATCCACGCCTACCCCAGTGGCGGCGGGGCCTACATTGTCGCACACGACAACCTGGGGCAGGTACCGGGGCTGGTCGCCGCGGCCGCGCTGCTGACCGACTACGTTCTGACGGTAGCGGTGAGTATCAGCGCAGGCGTGGCGGCGCTCACCTCCGCTTTCCATGCCCTCTACCCCTATCGGGTGCTCATCGGTCTTTTTCTGATCGCCGTCATCACCATCCTGAACCTGCGAGGGGTGCGGGAATCGGGGACGATTTTTTCCATTCCCACCTACTTTTTCGTCACGATGACGCTGGGGATGCTGGGCGTCGGGCTGTATCGGTGGGTGGCGGCAGGGATGCCCCCGGCCGCGCCGCCCCGGATAGACTACCCGGCAACCCATCCGCTGACCCTCTTCCTCATCCTGCGAGCCTTCTCCAGCGGCTGCGCCGCTCTGACCGGCGTGGAGGCCATCAGCAACGGCATCCCGGCCTTCAAGCCGCCGGAGTCCGACAATGCCGGGAAGACCCTCATCGCGATGGCCGTCCTGCTCATCACGATGTTCCTGGGCATCACCTTCCTGAGCCACCAGTTCGGCATTGTCCCGGACGAGGAGACCCACGAGACCGTCATCTCCCAGTTGGGGCGGGCGGCCTTCGGCAGCGGCACGCTCCTGTACTTCCTCTTCCAGGCCGCTACGATGCTCATCCTGGTCCTGGCGGCCAACACCAGTTTCGCCGACTTCCCTCGCCTCTCCTCCATCCTGGCCCGGGACCGGTACATGCCCAACCAGTTCGCCCTTCTGGGGGACCGGCTGGTCTTCTCCAACGGGATTCTGGCGCTGGCGCTGGCGGCCTCCACACTCCTGGTCGTCTTCCACGGGGAGACGACCCGCCTGATTCCCCTCTACGCCGTTGGGGTCTTCCTGGCTTTCACCCTGTCCCAGACAGGGATGGTCGTCCGCTGGTGGCGGCGGCGAGGCCCCAACTGGCCGATCAAAGCCCTCATCAACGGCTTTGGTGCCGTGGTGACGGCGATGGTCCTCTGTGTCTTTGTCGTGACAAAATTCCTCTACGGCGCCTGGATCGTCATCGTATGGATCCCTCTCTTCATCGGGTTTTTCCTGGCGGTCCACCGGCACTATCGGGATGTGGCGGCAAAACTCTCCCTGGAGGCCTTCGGGAGCCCGCCGCCCGTCCGGCGGCATCGGGTGATTGTCCCCATCGCCGGGGTGCACCGGGCGGTCATCGCGGCCCTCAACTACGCCCGCTCTATCTCCGACGACGTGACGGCGGTGTACGTGGAGACGGACCCCAATGAGACGCCGAAAATCCGGCGCAAGTGGGAGGAGTGGGGGGACGGCATCCCGCTGGTGGTGCTCCCCTCCCCGTACCGGTCCATCGTCGGGCCGCTGGTGGAGTACGTGGACCGGATAGACGACCGGCGGCGGCGGGACCAGGTGGTGACCATCGTGCTCCCGCAGTTCGTCCCGGCGAAGTGGTGGCACCATCTCCTGCACAACCAGACGGCCTGGCTCATCCACCTGGCCTTCCTGTTCCGGCGGGAGGTCATGGTCACCCACGTGCCGTTTCACCTGCACGGAAATCACGGCTGAACCCTGGGGTGATGATCTGCCCTGCGGTACGGTTCGCGTAGTTGAAGCCTGTGTAGCGCAGGCTGTTCGCCTGTACCGGCCTGACGGCCGGCACTACTCGTAACGCAGGCTGTCAGCCTGCAGAATCCCATATCCACTCCAGAGGAGGTCAAAATGTTCGGAAGAGAGGAAAAGAAAACTGAGAGAAGGCCCCAGCCCCCCGTCGCCGCCCCGGCGGCCCCGGCGGCCCCCGCCGCCCGCATTGAGACCGTCATCGGTCCCAACGCCCATTTCCGGGGGAATCTCATCTCCGAAGGGGGCATCCGGATTGACGGCATCTTTGAGGGGAACATTGAGACCACCGGCAATCTGGTCATCGGCGAATCGGCCAAAGTCATCGCCGACATCCGGGCCAACAACATCTCCATCTCCGGGGCCGTGAAGGGGAACATCACGGGCAACCGGGTGGAGGTTCTGGAGACGGGCCGGGTCTGGGGCGACCTGACCGTCACCTCTCTCCTGGTCAGCGAAGGGGCCTATCTGCGGGGGCAGACGATGATGCACGCCGACATTGAGCCCCCGCTGATTGAGCCCCCCAAGCAGAGCCCGGCACCCGCTGCTGGCCCTTCCGGCCCGGCCCCGGGGACGATTGTGGATGTAGAACCGGCACGTCCGGAGGAAGAGATTTGACACCTCTGGCATCTTGTGTTATGATAAACCCCGCATTGCAGAAAACGCCAGAATCCAGAAAACCCACGAAAGCGAGGCCAAAATAAAACGAAGACCGCCCAAAAAATTTAAGCGTGACCTGCGCTACGCTTACCGCATCAACCGCGAGATTCAGGCTCCGCAGGTGCGGTTGATTGGCCCGAACCGGGAACATATCGGGATTGTCTCCCTCCAGGAGGCGCTGGAGCAGGCCCGCAAGGCGAATCTGGACCTGGTGGAGATTTCCCCGAGCGCCGACCCGCCGGTGGTCCGCATCGTAGACTACGGAAAGTTCATCTACGAGCAGACCAAGAAGGAGCGGGAGGCGCGGCGTTCCCAGAAAGTGGTGGAGGTGAAGGAAATCCGCCTGCGTCCGAAAACCGACGACCACGACCGGGCCATCAAAGTGCGGGATGCCCGCCGCTGGCTGGAAGAGGGCATGAAGGTCAAGGTGCGGGTCCGGTTCCGGGGCCGGGAGATTACCTACCCCGAACTGGCAATGGAGCAACTTCAGGAAGTGGCGAAAGAGTTGACCGATATTGCGGTGGTAGAACAGGCCCCGAATATGGAAGGGCAGACGATGCTGATGATTCTGGCGCCGAAGCCAAAGAAAGCCGCGGGAGGTCAACAGAGCGAGGTGAAGCGTGCCGAAGATCAAAACCCATAAGTCCACATCCAAACGATTCCGCATCAGTCAGGGTGGCAAAGGGAAACTGATGCGCACCAAGTTGGGGAAGTCCCACCTGCGCCGGAAGAAGAGCGCGCGGGCCCGACGGCTCTATGACGAGATGCTGGTCGTGGAGTCCCCGGCCACGCGCCGGCGCGTGGGTCGTCTGGCACCGTATCTGAGAGAAAAGGGGAAGTGAGGCCGTGAGAGTCAAAGGAGGATTCCGAACCCGTCGTCGTCACAAGAAGATCATCCGCCAGACCAGCGGCTACTACGGCACCCGCCACCGCCTCTGGCGTCGGGCCAACGAGGCTTGGATGAAGGCGATGTGGTACGCCTACCGGGACCGCCGGCAGCGGCGGCGGGACCTGCGGCGGTTGTGGATTCTGCGTATCAACGCGGCCGCCCGCCAGCACGGTCTCTCCTACAACCGTTTCATCGCCGGCCTCAAGCGGGCCGGTGTGGCGCTGGACCGGAAGGTGCTGGCCGACATCGCCGTACGGGATGCCGCCACATTTGCCCGTCTGGTGGAGATGGCCCGGCAGGCGTAACCTGGGCCATCTCGCTCCCATCCCACACAGAGAAGGGCCGCCCAGGCCCTTCTTTGTTTAGGGGCTCTACCTGCCGGAGGGTCTTCTTGCAAAAACCCCAAGGGACACGAAGGACACCATGTGCAACTTGATTTTTCCCCGAGGTGTTTGGGGCTCTTTTGGGCATTGCGGCCAGATTCCCCTCCCCCCTGCCCCCCTCCCCGCTGCCGCTGCGCGGCGCGGGGAGGGGGGAATCCTGGGGGTTTGAGGCGGGCGGCGA
>JAPYWT010000219.1 GCA_028276215.1 Thermoflexus sp.
TAGCCTGCGAATACAGGCCTGGCGGCCTGCGCTACAGGGGCATGCCTTCGCCGCGTCTTTGATAGCGCTTGCCCGGGGGCTCCCTGGTAGGTAGTTACCCTGCATCTTGTATCTTGCATCTTGCATCCTGCATCTTGCATCTTGCATCCTGCATCTTGCATCTTGCAAAGGAGTCCCATGCGCACACGTTGCATCACCTGCATCGGCCTTATCCTGCTCCTGTTCTCCCTTTTTGCCCCCGCCGTCCTGGCAGAAGGCACGCCACCCCTGGCCGTCTACTACGCCGGGCCCGAGGGCGGCGTGCGGACGGCCCTGGCCCTGGCCGCCGACATCCGCCTGGTCCCCGACCCCGCCCAGGCCGACGTCCTGGTCCTCAACGGCGCCATTCCCGACCCGGAGGGGCTGGCGGCCCGCGTCCGGGAGGGGGCGGGCCTGGTCCTCATCCTGGGCCCGGACCTGACCGCCGATGAGGTCTCCACCCTGCTGGGCTTTCCGGTGGCGCTGGAGGCACGGGAGAAGCCCCTCAGCCTGGTCGCGGTGGAGGGGGTCGCCGACCCCGTGCTGAGCGAGATCGTCTGGACCAGCGCGCCGCAGGTCCGCCAGCGCTACGGGGTGACCACCCCCGTCTCGGCGCTGACCCCGCTGGTGGTGGGCTTTGAGGACGGCTCCTGGGTCCTCTGGTCGGCCCTGGGCGGACGGGCGTACGTCTTCAACGCCTTTCTGGACGAGGCCAACCCCCAGTTCCAGAGTTGGGCGTACTTCAACTACTTCGTCTATCATCTGACCCTGCGCGCCGGGGGCCGGACGCCTCTCCCGTTTGCGGACTACCCGGCCTCCCCCGTGCCCCACGAGCGGGACCGGCTCGTCCTCTACCTCCTGCTGGCGGGGATGCTGGCCCTGGCAGTGGCCGTTTTCTGGGCCGTCCGGCGCTACAGCCGCGCCCACCCGGAGGCCCTGGACGTGCTGGTGGCCGACCGGCAGGACTTCGCCACCCGCGAGGCCGGGACGGCCTGGGAGGACGTCGGTTTCCACCGCCCCCTGGCGGGCTTCTTCGTCGCCCTGATGATGGGGCTGGTGCTCTTCGTCCCCCTCATCATCTACCAGAACCTGGTCCTCCCCGTCTACATTCTCCCTTCGGCCCAGGCCCTGGGCATCTGGGGGCGGGTGGTCCAGTTCTTCAACTTCCTCTGGTTGCTCTTTGACCTGGGCACCAGCGCCGCCTTCATCAAGTTCTTCGCTCAGTACCGGGTCCACGACCCCCGGCGGGCCATCCAGTACGGGCAGGTCTTCGTCTGGTGGCAGGCCCTCTCCGGCGCGCTGCAGGTGGCCATGGTGACGGCGGTGGCCGGCACCCTCCTCCCCCGCACCCCGTACGCGCTCTACACCTGGAGCATCATCATCCACACCTTCATCCAGATTCCCGGCTTCTACCAGGTGATGCGGCACGGGCTGATGGCCTGGCAGCGGTTTGACTACGCCCAGATTCTGGACATCGCCCTGGCCCTCATCTTCCCGATGCTCACCCAGCCAGTGCTGGTCACGCTGATGGTGCGCTGGGGCGCAGCACATCCCATCTTCGGCGGGCCGATGGGCGGCGTCCTGGGGATGGGGATGGCCGCCTACGCGGCGGAACTCCTGTCCTTCCTGGTGGGCCTGTGGCTCTACCGGCGGCTGGGCTACAACGCCCGTCTCCTCTTTCTGGCCCACTTTGACTGGGCCATCGTCAAAGAGTCCTTCCGCTTCGGCGTCTTTGAGATGCTGGGGTCCATCGCCTGGGCCGCAGGGCAGGCTCTGGAAATCCTCATCACCCAGACCCGGCTGGTCAACTACAACGAGGTCTGGGGGAACTGGACCCTGGCGCAGAACTTCATCTTCTCCTATAACGTCCTGAACACCCTGTACTCCAACCTGATGTCCTCCATCTCCGAGGCCATCTCCAACGCCCGGAAGGTGTTGAGCCAGTACTACTCGGTGATGGCCTACAAGTGGGGCGGCATCATGAGCGCCTTCATCGGCGCGGTCCTGCTGGCGGTCGCCGACCGGTTCATCCTGGGCGCCTCGGGGCCGGAATTCGTCCGCGCCGCCGCGTACGCCATCCCCCTCATCATCTGGGGCGCCATCCAGTACCCGTCGTGGGTGGGGGATAACGTCCAGTTGGGTGCCAACCGCCCCTACCTGAAGTCCATCCTGGTGGCGGGGGAGCAGGTCATCCGTATCGTCCTGGCCCTCATCCTGCTGCGGCGCTACCAGATCAACGCCCTCATCTTCGCCTACTTCGTGGGCCTGCTGACGAAGGACATCGTCGCCTACTTTGTCAACGATCGCCTCTGCTTCCCCCAGCGGTTCTACTTCTGGCAGTCGCTGGGGGCGCCGCTGCTGGCGGGGGCGGCCCACTACCTGGTCCTGCGCTGGCTCACGGGTCTCATCTGGCGGGGCGACCAGATCACCAGCGTGCTCATCTTCTTCATCGGCATCCTCCCCTCCTTCCCGCTCTTCGCCTTCTTCTACGCCCTCTTCGGCGGGTGGGACGAGGAGACGCTGGCGGAGGTCCGGCACGCGGTGAACCTGACCGGGTTCGTGCGGCCGCTGGCCTGGCTCTTCTGGGGGGCGAGTGCCCTGGGGGCGCGGCTGAGCCCTCTGCACGGCCGCTTCCCCATCACCATCCGCCCGACCGCGCTGGAAGAGGCCCGCGCCCTCACCGAAGAGCGCGTCAAGTTGATTTAACCCACCGTTTCACGTTTCACGTTTCACGTTTCACGTTTTACGTTTCACGTTTCACGTTTCACGTTTTACGTTTCACGTTTCACGTTTCACGTTTCACAATGGACACCATCCTGGTCGTAGAGGACGAACCCGTCCTCCTGGAGACGCTGGAGTACAACCTGAAGCGGGAGGGCTACCGGGTCGTGACGGCTGCCGACGGCTGGCAGGCTGTGGAGGTGGCCCGTCGGGAGCGCCCGGACCTGGTCATCCTGGACATCATGCTCCCCGGCATAGACGGCTTTGAGGTCTGCCGAATCCTGCGGCGGGAGACGACCGTCCCCATCCTGATGCTCACTGCCCGCACCGACGAGGTGGACAAGGTCGTCGGGCTGGAGATGGGAGCGGACGACTACGTGACCAAGCCCTTCAGCATGCGGGAACTCCTGGCGCGGGTCCGGGCCCTCCTGCGCCGGGAGCGGATGCTGCGGGAGGAACTGGCCGCGGAGCAGGCCGAAGGACGGGAGCGGCTGACTTTCGGCGACCTGACCATAGACGCGGCCAGCCGGAGGGTCTACCTGCGGGGGGAGGAGGTCCCCCTGAAGCCGAAGGAGTACGACCTGCTCCTCTTCCTGGCCCGCCACCGGGGGATGGTCCTCTCCCGCGACCTCATTCTGGAGCGGGTGTGGGGGTGGGATTTCGTCGGTGGCAGCCGCACCGTAGACGTCCACATCCGCTGGTTGCGGGAGAAACTGGAGGACGACCCCGCCAACCCCACCCGCATCGTGACCGTCCGGGGTATTGGGTACCGGTTTGAGGGGTAAGATGAAACGATTCCGCAGTCTCCGCTGGCGATTGCTGGCCCTGGTGGAACTGGCCATCCTGCTGGCGATGGTCGTCCTGGCTCTGGGCCTCTCCGCGATGGTCCGGCGCACCTACCTGGGCCATCTGGAGGAGCAGTTGACGATGGAGGCCCGTCTCATCGGGGACGCGCTGGCTCCGGCGATGGCCTCCGGCCCGCCCGAGGAGTTGCTGGACGCGGAGGCCCACCGCTACGCGGCCCTGCTGGACGCCCGGGTCACCCTTATCGGCCCTGACGGCACCGTTTGGGGGGAGTCCCACGAGGACCGGACGCAGATGGAAAACCACCTGAGCCGGCCCGAGGTCCAGCAGGCCCTGGCGGAGGGCCGGGGGGTCGCCATCCGTTTCAGCCACACCGTGGGCTACGAGATGATGTACGCGGCGGTGCCGGTGGAGGCCGGGGGGCGCGTCGTGGGCATCGCGCGGGTGGCCCTGCCCCTCCGGCAGGTCCAGGCGAACGTGGCCCGCCTTCAGCGGACGGTCGGGCTGATGGCCGTCCTCTTTCTGGGCCTGGTCGGACTTATCGTCTTCCTCCGGCTGGCCCCCACCATCGGGGCGATTGGCGACCTTTCCGACGCGCTGGGGCGGCTGACGGCGGGCGACCTGGACGCGCGCGTCCTCCCCAGGACCGACGACGAACTGGGCGACCTGGCCCGCGCCTACAACCAGATGGCGGACCGCCTGCGGGAGACCATCCGGGCCCTTCGGGAGGAACAGGCGCGCCTCTCGGGCCTGCTGGAGCGGATGACCGATGGCGTCCTCATCACCGACCGGGAGGGACGGGTGCGCCTGATCAACCCCGCCGCTGCCCGGATGCTGGGCGTCTCCCCCCAGGAGGCGCTGGGCCGTTCGTTTGTCCAGGTCGCGTGGGACCACCGCCTGGTCGGGCTGTGGGAGGAGTGCCGGGAGCGCGGGCAGGAGGGGGTCGGCCTGATAGAGATGGGACCCCGTCGGCCCGTCTTCCACGCCGTCGTCACGCCGCTGGAGGGGGAGGAGGGCGCGGCGCTGGTGCTCCTGCAGGACCTGACGCGCGTGCGGGAGTTGGAGACGGTGCGGCGGGACTTTGTGGCCAACGTCTCCCACGAACTGCGGACGCCCCTGGCGACGCTGAAGGCCCTGGTGGAGACGCTGCAGGAAGGCGCGCTGGAAGACCCCCAGGCCGCCCGTCGGTTCCTGGAGCGGATGGAGGGGGAGGTGGACCGGCTGGACCGGCTGGTGGGGGAACTGCTGGAACTGGCGCGCATAGAGTCGGGGCGCGCGCCGCTGGAGATGGCGCGTGTGGCGGTGGCCGACATCGTCCGGCCGCCGGTGGAGGACCTGCGCCCGCTGGCGGAGCGGTCCGGCCTCTCTCTGGAGGTCCGCCTGGACCCCGACCTGCCCCCCGTTCTGGCGGACGTGGACGGGATGCGGCGGGTGGTCGCCAATCTGGTCCACAACGCCATCCAGTTCACCCCGTCCGGTGG
>JAPYWT010000005.1 GCA_028276215.1 Thermoflexus sp.
AGAGGAGTGGCACCTGCGCAGCCAGAATCTCAGCAAGGGCACACCGACGGCCATTGCCATCGCGCATGATCAGGCAGGGACCCGAGCCTATATCGCGCTTTACAGCATCGGTATCCTGCGGAGTGAAGATGGGGGAGAGACGTGGCAGATAGTCACCCAGGGACTTCCTTCCCGAGGGCTTTCCGACCTGATCGCCGATCCAGATAACCCGATGACACTCTACGCCGCTACGGACGACTGGAGAGGGGTGCTCCGAAGCCAGGACGGTGGAACATCCTGGGATTTTTACGACTACGGAGGGGAGATTTTCGGCTCCAGGGTATCCCGCCTGGCCTATACCCGCGCTGGCGGTGGGATTCTGATTGCAGGCCTGCTGGACGGAAGAATTCTGTTCCATCGGAAAGATGCCGTTCAATGGGGAGCTGGCTTTGGATTGTCCCGAGGAGCCATTACCGCTCTGGCTGTTGCCCGCTCAGATCCGCAGTATGCATATGCAGGTACTACCCGGGGGTTTGTACTGCGTTCACAGGACGGCGGCCTCCGATGGGATGTCATGGGCCGGGTGGCCAACGCGTTTGAAATCCACGCACTTGCTGTGGCTCCGGATAACCCCCTGCATCTGTTCGTGGGTGCTTACGGGAACGGAGGAGATACGATTTGGGAAAGCATAGACGGAGGAGAAACCTGGCGTATGGTAGCCGGGGAGGGACTACCCCGCGTTCGGATTCGGGCATTGGTGGTCACTGGCGAACCGCCGTACCGCCTGACCGCCGCCACTACTGATGGCCTGTTCACCTCCCGGGACGGGGGGACGCACTGGGAGAAGGAGCCACTGACAGCACCGCTGGCGCAGATTCAGGCTGTTGCACTGAGTGCGAAGCAATCTTCACCTTTGTATGTCGCCGTGGGAGGTTCCCTGTATGTGAACGATGGCTCTCTGTACCGTCACCCCGCTGGAGAGCACTCCTGGATACTGGGCCAGGGCTTGGAGGCAGAAAGTGTTCGCGCGGTTGTGGTGGACCCGGAAAACCCACAGGTTGCTTATGCCGGTGTGCTCCTGCAGGGGAACTGGTCGGTTTTCAGAACAGAAGATGGCGGGAAAACCTGGAAACGTACGACCCCTCCGGCAATAGAACCCGTTGTGCCGGATACGTTGTCCCTCGCTATAGGTAAAAGTTCCTCCGGCCAATCGGTTTTATACGCTGGCACAATGGGGTGTGGCATATTCCGCACCACAGATGCCGGAAAGAGTTGGGACACATTCGGGCGTGTCCGCTGCGATCAGGCTATTCAGAATATGCCGGCGGATGCCTTCTTCCTGGCTGTAGACCCTGCAAATTCTCAGCGGGTATGCGCTGCCTCAGGGCAGCAGGTCTCCTGTTCGGAAGATGGCGGTCTCTCCTGGAGACGGGCCTCCCTCGTTTTTGGAAGTCCTGTGACCGGCCTGACGGCTGATGCCATTCGTCCGGATACATTCTATCTGATCACCCAGTCCAGCGGCTTCTGGTACAGTGAGGATGGGGGACAGACCTGGCAGAGACGGGGCGAACGGGAATTAGCAGAGGCAGCATTGACGGCTATCGCCGCGTTCCCTGGGGAAGCGGGCCGCTTAGCTGTGGGCTCTACCAATGGCGGTGTCTGGGTAACCTCTGACGAGGGACTGAGCTGGCATTTCATCAGAGAGAATCTTCCTCCCGCTCAGATCACTGGCATCGCGACCTCTCAGGACCTGAAGGGTGGCCTGGTGGCCGGGACACCCATTGGACTGGCCATCTTTACACCCGGCCATTTATGGGGACCACAACAATGAATGGGGGCTCCCATGCGAAGAACATGGCGGTTCGCAGGGTATCTGCTGGTTACAGGGATCGCGGCGGCAAGCCTGATTGCCTTTGCTCCTGGGCACTCTCTTTCCCTTCCGATGTTCCAGTCCGAATTGCCACCTCCGCCCAATCCCCACTTCATTGCAGCAGCCAGTGGGGGCAGGATATACTGTGGAGCGATAGGGGGAACCGTGTGGCTGGACCTGCCCCAGGGATTCACACCCGACGGAGGGGCTGAAGTCCATTGCGATCCCACCGATTCCCTGATGCAGTGGAACCACACAAGCAGGGCCTGGGATGATCGGGGATACCTGATCAACCTCTACCCTCAGATCCGACTGGTTCAACCATTGAGCCTGATCTTTGAGTTAGACCCCACCCGGACAGGGAACATCTGCCCGACGTGTTTCCTCGCGCGCTATTACCAGCCGGAAGGGGCCCTCTGGAAACCCCTTCTAACGGCGTACAATCCATCCACCGGACGGGTCTCTGTGGAAATTTCTGGCTATCTTCCCCCTTCTGGGTATCCCGGCTATGCAGATCGTTTCCTGATCGCTCTGTTTATCTTGCCACCAACCCCTCCGCCCCCGGCCCCCACGCGCACACCATCGCCAACATCTACACGGCCTCCCGCGCCCACGCCGACTTCCACACCATCGCCAACATCCACACAGCCTCCCGCACCCACGCCGACTTCCACCCCTTCACCGACATCAACACCCTCACCAGTGCCCTCGCGAACTCCTGAATGGACTGCCATCCCTACATCCATCGCATCGGTGGAGCCCGAACAGCCCGGTACCTCTTCGGAAAAGCAAAATCATACCTCCAGGCTCTTGATGAACCTGTTATGGATCTTCGGACTCATTATCCTTCTACTGACAACCTGGGTGATTGTGCTTCTCAAAAGACAGCACCAGAATCCACCACACAGGTGATTGGGCAGATTGGACCCGTGGATAACACACGTATTGACTGCGCTGAAGTGAGAGGTATGCCTCATGGACCCCTTTGACATCTTTGAGCAGCAGGCCGAGGCCTTCCTGCAGCGCCTGGGCCGGGAGCATCCCCGTTACCCCGAAGCGCTGACACTCCGAACCCGCCTGCGGGAAAATATCGCCCAGGCCCGTCTCTACGGCGATACCGAGACCCGCCGGGCGGACCGGGCCCAGGTCCTGGATGCACTCAACCGGCTGTCTCTGGAAACGCTGGGTCTGGCTCTCCCGGACCTGCCCGACAAGTTGCTATCACCAGCGCTCTCCGACAAACGGGGCGTCCAGGTGGGTGGAGATGTGGTAGGCAGCGTCATCATCACCGGCGACGGCAACGTCGTCCGCATTTCCCCCACCAGCCCACCCCCTGCTCCTGCCCAGACCCGGCCCAAACGCGGCCCTCTCCCTCTGGCGCGCGCCCAGGTCCGCATCTACGCCGCCGACGGGGAGCGGATCGTCGGCTCGGGGTTCCTGGCGGGGGAGCGGGAGGTGCTCACCTGCGCCCACGTGGTGACCCTCGCCCTGGGCCTGCTCGACGATACGCCGGAACCGCCGCCCGGCCAGGTCTCCCTGGACTTCCCCCTCCTGGCCCCAGACCAATACCTGGCCGCGCGGGTGGCCCACTGGCGCCCCCGGGACGACATCGCCGTCCTGGAACTGGCATCCGCTCCGCCCCCTGGCGCCGAACCGGCCCCGCTGGTGGAGGGCGGCGACCTCTGGGGCCACCCCTTCCGCGCCTTCGGCTTCCCGGCCGGGCATCCGGAGGGCGTCTGGGCCAGCGGCGTGGTGCGCGGCCCCACCACCCCTGGCTGGCTCCAGATTGAAGACACCAAAGAGACCGGCTACCGGGTGCAGCCGGGCTTCAGCGGCGCGCCGGTCTGGGACGACAACCTGGGCGGCGTGGTAGGCATGGTCGCCGCCGCCGAAGGCGATCCCTCGGTGCGGGCCGCGTTCATCATCCCTGCCGCCCTGCTCTCAAAAATCGTGCAACCCGCAACACGCCGCACGCTGCACGCCACACACCCCCTGCCCTCCAATCCCTTCACCGACATCCTGGCAATCCAGGACCCGGCCCGTTTCATCGGGCGAGAGCGTTTGCTGGAGCGAGTGCTCCAGTGGCTTCAGGCGGGCTCCGTCGCCCTCGTCGGGGAGCGCAAGATCGGCAAGTCCTCCGTCCTCTGGCAATTGAAACAGCGATTGGAACAGGAGGCTCCCATCCTCTTCTGGGATTTCTTTGAACCCATTTCGGCCCGGCAACTCCTCTGGAAGGCCATTGCCCAACTGGGCAGAAGCGGCGAAACCTGGGAGGACTTCCAGACCGCGCTGCGGGGCCGGCGGGTGGTCTTACTGCTGGACGAACTGGACCTGGCCCTGGAGCGGGGCTTTGACCTGGATATGCTGCGGGGATGCCGGGCCCTCTGCCAGCGGGAACCGGGCTTCCGGCTGATCACGGCCAGCCGTGTGCTGCCAAAGGACATCTTCCCCCGGCCGGAGAGAGGTTCCACACCCTGGGACTTCCTCCAGGTTCTGGAAGTGGGCCCCTTCACCGAGGAAGAGGCCCAGCGCCTGCTGGACCACCCCTGGGCGCCGGAGGCCCTCCCGTTTGACCCGGCGACCTGCCGGGAACTCATCGCCCTTTCCGGATGGCACCCCTACCGGCTGCAGCGGGCCGCCCACCACCGCTACGAGGCCCTGGCCGACCCCGATTATGACTGGCGAGCCGGGTATGAGAGGGATATGGAGGCATGGGAATGAAAGAGGAACGCCCGCAGAACGAGGAACATCCTGCCGCTCTTCCCCTTCCCGGAGGGCAGAGGGAGGAAGCCAGGGGGAAGGGTGAGAAGGCCTCCCCCTCCCCTCGCCCGCCCCACGGGCAGAGTGAGGGGGGCTGGGGGAAGGAGGAGACCTCCCCCTCCCCTCGCCCGCCCCACGGGCAGAGTGAGGGGGGCTGGGGGAAGGAGGAGACCTCCCCCTCCCCTCGCCTGCCCCACGGGCAGAGTGAGGGGGGCTGGGGGAAGGAGGAGACCTCCCCCTCCCCTCGCCTGCCCCACGGGCAGAGTGAGGGGGGCTGGGGGAAGGAGGAGACCTCCCCCTCCCCTCGCCCGCCCCACGGGCAGAGTGAGGGGGGCTGGGGGGAGGGGTGAGGGCCCTGTCCCCCGCCTGAACCTGGCCCCCAAATTGAAACGCCCCCTCCAGCCCTGGAACCCGCTGGACTACCTGCGGCTCCTCTACTGGGTCTTCTTCTTCCCCCAGGCGCTCCGCTGGTACGTGGAGACCTTCGCGGACCCCCTGCTGAAAGAAGCAAAAGACCGCGCAATAGTCCGACTCCTTCAAAAAGATCGCGCAGGACGAAATCTGGTGTATATGGGAATTTTCTTCGTCCTGCTGGTATCTTTGTTGATGGGCATCGGACTTCAGCAAGTGGCAACCCTCGGTTGGGACAGCATAGCATTTGCAGTAGTCAGTGGCTTAATGGTTTCCTGTTCCATAGGCATAATGTTTAGCCTCGTGCTTGGTAGAATTTTTGACGCAGCGGTTGGTTTGGCATCCGGCATTGCGCTGGGGATAGCCACTGGCGAAGTCACAGTGGTAACCGTTCTTTCAACCTTCCTCACAACGCCCGCCGCGGTCCTGGCTTTAATATTTGGCTTTGGCCTCGGCCTGATAATCAGCATAGCCATGACCCTGGTGGTGAGCGCGGCGCTTCCTGAAGAGGCTTCATCTGTCTTACGGGGAGTCAAGATCTTCACAGTGATCTTTAGTATCGGGTTGGGTATCGTTGTCAATTACGCGCTGGGCTGGATAGCCGGCCTGATTTCTATTGCTGCCTGTATTTTTGGAGCCTTTCGTCTGCCCGAAGCCATATTGACGGCTATTCCTATGGCCATTGTGGGACCAAAGATAGGTGTTCATCATTTGACTGCAATCCCACTCCCTGGGATACAGGAATCTTCAATGCAGATCAAATTCTGGCTTACACCCTCCAATACACTTCTATCGCGAAAGCAATCACCGTATGGCTGGAAGAAATACCCGATGATAAACTCCTGCAATCCGTAAACAGATTGGTTGATAATGCCTTTGGTTCTCACTTGTTTAACATCCTTGTACCCGAATTGAAGGGAATAGAACCGGAAGATGTAGTCTCCTCTAAAATCTCATCACCTCGTGCCGTATGTTGGGGGTTCTGGTGTATCAGCAATAAAGAGTTGGAGAAAGCAGCCCAGGCATTTTCCCGAGTTCGTCATATTCCCTATGGGGACGAAATGTACGGTATCTCCAGGTCTCTTCATGAGGCGTTTAAAGCAGCATCCCCCAGGGAGTTTATCGATTGGATTCAAATAGCAAAAGACCATCTCTCTTTGCCAGGCCCCTACTTGCATCCGGAAACGATGAACGCTCTGCAAAAACTTTTGGAAGTCGCCGGGGAAGTACATACGGCTCTTCACGCAGTCAGTCCCGCGCTGCGCTCCTCTGCTGTGGGGCGGGCTGTTAGTATCTTGACTTCCCTGAGCAGTACGGCTGAGAACTGCGAACCGCCAGAGGCTCCGATTATCGGTGCTATCGCCACCCGCTGGCGGGAGGTCCTGGCCCGCTGGGGTGGAGAGATTGGCGAGGAAGTCCTTCTCCGCCCGGTGGAGAACCCCTTCTTGGAGGGGGCCAGCGGCCGCCCGGTGCGGAAGACCTTCGTCGGTCGGAGCGGGGTGCTGGAAAGACTGGAGCGCTGGTGGGCCGGCCCCCCGGATACCCCTCTCCCCGTCCTCATCCTCTACGGCCACCGGCGGATGGGCAAGTCCTCCGTCCTCTTGCAGTTGCAGGAAAAGCGGCCGCCGAACATTCTGGTCGCTCCCACCGATATGCAGGACCTCATCGCCGCCGACCATACCGGCCAACTCCTCCAAAAGTTCGCCGGGGCCATCCACGCGGCGGCCCAGGAGGCGGGCCTGGACCCAGGCCCCCTTCCCGCCGACGCCGACTATGCCACCTTCGGGCAGGCCACGGGCACCCTCAACCGCCTCCTGGAACGGCTGGACCCGCAGATGGCGGGCCGCCGCCTGGTGCTGACGGTGGACGAGTACGAACTGGCGGAGGAGAAGATCGAGGCCGGAAAGTTTGACCCGGATTTTCTGCGCTACCTGCGGGCTGCACTGGGACGGCATCTCTGGCTGAACCTCATCCTGGCAGGGCGTCAGCGACTGGAGGAGGAACTGCGCCACTACCACGCCGTCTTCTACGGGAGCGCGGAGCCGGTCAAGGTCACTTTCTTGAGCCGGGACGAGGCCGTCTGGCTCATCCGCCGCCCCACGGATGACTTCGCGCTGGATATGGAGGAACCGCTGGCGGAGGAGATTTACCGTCTGACCGGTGGGCAACCCTACCTGATCCAGCGGCTCTGCTACGAACTGGTGGAGCGCTGGAACGAGCGTTTCCGGCGGGAAGGACGAAATACCCCCCGCCGGGTGACGGTGGAGGACTTGAGGGCCATGCTCACTCCCGAATTCTTCCGGGAGTTCTTCCTGGCCGCCGAGTACTATTTCAGCGGCGTCTGGGAGGAGGCCGGCCCCGATGGCCAGCGCATCCTGCAGGCCTTTGCAGGATCGGAACCGGCGGTCCGTTCGCGCCAGGACCTGATTCGGGCGACCGGATTGGACCCGGAGGCCGGAGAGAAGGCCTTCCAGACCCTGATCCACCACGACCTGGTGAAGGAGATGGCAGAAGGGATACGGCTTTCAGTTCCCCTGATGGCCTGGTGGCTGCGCCTGGCGCCTTACAGGTAAAAAGCGCTGGGACCTGCTGGTGCCGCGCAGGTTGGACACGACCACGACCTGAATCTCCCCGTTCCGGGCATCCTCCATCATCCGTTCCGGACCGGAACGCTGGCTGCTGTTGCCGGGGATTGATCGCGTTTCACGTTTCACGTTTCACGTTTCACGTCCTATATCCCCCAATTGCCAACAGCCCGAATTGGGCTATACTGATCGGCAGTACGGGGAAACAAAAACCGCCTCGCGGCCGGAGCGGGCCCGAGGCGATGGCCAGGACGGTGGGCGCGCCCTGGCAGCAATGCAGGGCCCGCCCGTCGTCAAGACAACTTCGCTGGCGGGCCCTGTTGTTTCGGAGCCGGAATCCCCAGATGGCCATGATGTAGAACAGCACAAAATGATGCCAGAATCTGGAGACCGCTCGGTGAGTCAGCATCTCTCCACCCTGCACAGGGTGTTCTCCGTCAACATTCTTCCCTTTCCCCCGCTCGTCCTGATCGTGGGACCTTGCGGCGCAGGCAAAACTCGCCTGCTTCGCGAGTTTGCCCAGCAGACCGGTTATCCCCTATACCTCCTCGGCCCCGATCTGAGCCGGAGGTTACTGGAGGTACCGCCGGAGCACCGGGCCCGTGAGGTCCCCGTTGCCCTGCGGGAAGATATCGCAGCCTTCCGTTCAGATGTCCTGCTGGTGGATCGGATTGAACTGCTCTTCGCACCCATCCTGCGGCAGGATCCGTTGCGTCTGCTCCGTCAGATGAGCCGGATATGCTCCCTGGTGGTGGCATGGCCCGGGAGTTATCAGGGAGACCTTCTGACGTACGCCTCCCCCGATCACCCGGAATTCCGGTCCTACAGCCACCCTGGGATTCCCATTCTTTCCCTCGGAGGTGAGCCCGATGCGCTACCGGGACCTGGTCCAGTTTGAGCCCATAGAGAGCGTCATCCAGTTGCGGCAGGCCGATCATCCCGACCACGCCCGTGAACTGGTCCGCACCTACGTCATCTCCGACCGAATGGCAGAGGTGATGACGGACCTGATCATTCCCCACCTGCGATTTGACCGTCCGTTTGACCATCGCGGGCTGATGATTGTGGGGAACTACGGGACCGGCAAATCCCACCTGATGTCGGTTCTTTCCGCCGTCGCCCAGTGGTCATCGCTCCGGGAACTGGTGCGCCATCCCGTAGTAGCTCAGGCCCTGGAGCCCATCGCCGGGCGCTTCCAGGTCCTGAGAATGGAGGTGGGCACCACTCAGATGCCTCTGCGGGACATCGTCCTGAAAGAGCGACTGGAACCGTTCCTTCGCCAGTTGGGGATAGAATTCACCTTTCCGTCAATGGCCGAAACGTCCAACACCAAAGACCCCCTCCTGGCCGCGATGTCCGTTTTTCAGGAACGGTGCCCCGAGCAGGGCCTGCTGATCCTGGTGGACGAGTTGCTGGATTACCTCCGGGGCCGCCGGGAGCAGGAACTGATCCTGGACCTCAGTTTCCTGCGGGAAGTCGGCGAAGTCTGTCGGCTGGGCCGCCTCCGCTTCGTCGCCGGGCTGCAGGAGGCCCTCTTTGACAGCCCCCGCTTCCAGTTCGCCGCCGACGCCCTCCGCCGGGTGCGGGACCGCTTTGAGCAGGTCCGCATCACCCGTGAAGACGTGGCCTTCGTGGTGGCCGAACGACTCTTGCGCAAGACGGAAGAACAAAAGGCGTGGATCCGGGCTCACCTGCAAAAATTCACTCAGTACTACGGAGATATGGCCGAGCGGCTGGAAGACTTCGTCCGCCTCTTCCCGGTCCACCCAACCTACCTGGAAGTTTTTGAACGGATCACCTTCGCGGAGCAACGGGTGGCCCTGAAAGCCATCAGCCAGACCATGCGGAGCCTGCTGGACCAGGAGGTTCCCTCCGATCAGCCCGGCCTCACCTCCTATGACTCCTACTGGCCTCTCCTGGTGGCGGACCCCTCCTTCCGTTCATCGCCGGAGATTCGGGAGGTAGTGGACAAGAGCCGGGTCCTGAGCGACCGGATCGCCCACGCCTATACCCGTCCCCAGTACCGGCCCATCGCTGAGCGCCTGATCCGGGCACTGAGCGTCCTGCGCCTGACCACCGGCGACATCTACGCGCCCATCGGAGCCACCGCCGAGGAATTGCGAGACGGACTGGCCATCTTTGACCCCTCCCTTCCCGAACAGGACGCGGATTTTCTGCGCGATGTCGTGGATACCGCCCTGCGGGAGATGATCCGCACCGTCAGCGGACAATTCATCTCCGTCAATCCCGAGAACGGTCAGTACTACCTGGACCTGAAGAAAGACATAGACTACGACGCCCGAATTGCGGAGCGGGCCGATACCCTGGAGGCCGACCTGCTGAACCGGTACTACTTTGAAGCCCTCCGGGAACTGCTGGGCCAGGACGAGCGCACGTATGTGCCCGGCCATCGCATCTGGGAGTACGAAGTACCGTGGCCGGAGCGCCGGGTGACCCGACCGGGCTATCTCTTCTTCGGCACGCCCAACGAGCGCTCCACCGCCCAGCCCCCGCGAGATTTCTATCTCTACTTCCTCCAGCCCTTTGAAATGCCCCCTTTTGAGGACGAGCGGAAGCCCGACGAAGTCTTCTTCCGTCTGCGGGAATGGGACGAGGCTTTTGAACAGGCCCTGCGGACCTTCGCCGGGGCATGGGAGATGTCCCTCACCTCCTCCGGCGTTCATCAGCAGGTCTACCGGGGGAAGGCGGACCGGGCCAAACAGGAACTCATGCGGTGGATCCGGGCCCACCCCGACATGTTCACCGTGACCCACCAGGGAGAGAGCCGCCCCTTCCTCCAATGGGAACGAAAGGGAGTGGGATCGGGCCCCGAACCCTCTTTTCGGGAAATGGTCCAGGGGATTGCCGCCGCCTGCCTGACCCCATACTTTGAAGAGACTTACCCCGATTACCCGGCCTTCCGGAGCCTTCGCCAGCCCATCACCCGGGAGAGCCGGCCCCGAATGGTGCAGGATGCCCTCCGCTGCATCGTGGGTCCGCGGGTCCAGAGCGGCATGGCGGTCCTGGACGGCCTGGGCCTGCTGGACGACGAAGGCCAGGTTCGGCCGGAGCGCTCCCCCTATGCCCGGTACATTATGGAACTTCTGAATACCAAAGGGCCCTCGGCGGTACTGAACCGGAACGAACTGATTGAGCCCTGGATGGGCGATGAACGGATGCGCCGTTTCCAGATAGAACCCGAGTACCTGGCCGTCCTGCTGGTGGCACTGGTCTATGCGGGGGAAGTGGAAATCGTCCTCCCCGCCGGACGCAAACTGGACGCGGCCACCCTGGATGAAGTCCTGCGGATAAGCCTGGATGACCTGCTCAACTTCCGGCACGTTGCCCGCCCGAGGGAGTTGCCCCTCAGCGCGCTGAAAGCGGTCATGGAACTTCTGGAACTCCCCCCGGGCCTGATCCAGAACCCGGATACCCGCGAAATGGCCGTGGGGGAATTGCAGAAGAGGGTGACGGAGGAACTGGAGCGGGTGGTCAAACTGCAGAACCGGGTCCGCCAGGGGCTTTCCCTCTGGGGCAGGCCAGTGCTGGAGGGGGAAACTCTGGAACGGGTGCAGGCCAGCCTGAAAGGGTATAAGGAGTTCCTGGAATCTCTCCGCCCCTTCAATACGCCGGGCAAACTGCGCAATTTCCCGCACACCGCCGAGGCCATCCGGGAGGAACAGGAACGGCGAGCCCGGGTCCGGCAGATAGAACAAATGGCCGACCAGATAGAACGGGAACTGCAACCCCTGACCGCTTACCTGCGGGAGGCCGCCACCATTCTCCCGAAGGACCACTCACTGCGCGCGGCCATTCAGAAGGCGCAGGAAGACCATCTGACTGCCCTGGGAGACCCCCTTTCGGGCCCCTGGACGGAGCCACTGGACCGGATCCACCGTGAACTGATGCAACTGAAGGTGGAGTACACCAAAGCGTATCAGGAGGCCCACCGCCAGGCGCGGCTGGATAGCGAAGAGGACCGGCGCAAAAACCGCCTGCTGCAGGACCCCCGGCTGAAGCGGCTACACCTCCTGGCCGAATCGGTGCCCATCCTGCCGCGAGAGCGGTTAAAGGGGCTGGAAGGACGTCTGGGCGCGCTGATTGCCTGCTGGCGGCTGATCCCCTCCGACCTGGAGAGAGAACCGATCTGCCCTCACTGCCACTTCCGTCCGGACACCGATGCTCCCGATACACCGCCGCGCGAAGTCCTCCAGGAAGCGGACGGGGCGCTGGATCGGTGGACCCGGGAATGGGTGGACATCCTGAGCGACGCACTGTCCACACCGACGGCCCAGCAGAGCCTGGCCCTGATGTCTCCGGAAGAACGGGGCCCCCTGGAAGCCCTGCGGGACCACCGGTCCCTGCCGGACCCGCTGGATGATGCCTTTCTGCGGACCCTGGCGCAGGCCCTGCAGGGACTGGAGCGGGTGACCCTCCTGCCGGAGGACATCCTGCAGGCGCTGACCCTGCCGGGGATGCCCTGTACGGTGGAAGACCTCCGGCAACGATTTGAGCGACTCCTTCAGGAACGGCTGGCAGGAAAAGACCCCGCCCGGGTGCGGGTGGTGATTGACTGGTAACGCAGGCCGCCAGGCCTGTAGCGCAGGCCGCCAGGCCTGCAGCGCAGGCCGCCCGGCCCGTAACGCAGGCCGCCAGGCCTGCAGCGCAGGCCGCCAGGCCTGCAGGATACAGGCTGACAGCCTGCGCCATGTAGCGCAGGCCGCCAGGCCTGCAGCGCAATAGGTAGTGACTGACGGGTACAGCAGGATGCTGCCGGATTCCCTGGATGAATGGGAAAAACGACTCCACCCCCAGGTCATAGAGGTGGACCTGCTGGGAGAAATCGCCCTTTCTGACGAGGAAGTCCGCCTCCTGGGGCAACAGATCGGCGACCTGGTGCGCCGGAAAGGGTGGACACAGGCCGCCTGTCTCCTGCGGGAACGGTATCCCTGCTCGTACGCCGTATTCATGGTCGCCCAGGGGGCCCGGGGCTACGAGGCCGGGGATTTCTGGTCGGCCATTCGGGACGCCACCGGCCTTTCCATCCCCCCAACCCAGACCCTCCAGTGGGGGCAACTCTTTGAAGAGATTGTGCAGAAACTGCCCGTGGCCCAATTCCCGCCCCTGGGTGGCCACCGCTACATCGGGCCCATCCTGGCCCACGGCGGCATCCCCGACTACTGTCTGGCGGACTTCTTTGACCATTTCCTCCAGCCACTGGTCACCCGTCCCGAGTACGCCTCCCTGTCCGTAGAAGAATTCATCCAGCGCCGTCTCCTCCAGGCCAGCGTGACCTTCCTGACCGACAGGCCGGTCCTGCGCTTCCTGGAATATGGGGGCGCGCTGGCGGTGGACTTCGTGGAGCGATGCCGGGATATGGCCCTGGCCTGGGCAGAGCGCGGGGAGATTCCCTCCCCGGAAGCGCTGGGGCTCCCTCCCCGCGTTGTGCATGGATACCAGGACTGGCTGGAGGGCCGGGCCCGGCCCTCCCTCCGGCGGCGGGCCACCTACCGCAGCCCGGTGCTCTTCCTGGACCCCTGGGGTTGGGGACCCACCCTTCGCCTCCCCGCCCAGCCTGTATCCGCCACCGGGTCGGATATGGAGGTCCTCTGGCAGGTCTTCCTGGACCGTCCAACAGAAATCCGGGTGGACATCCAGCGGGATGAACTGGACTGGAAAACCGTCCCCCTTCATTTCCCCCTGCCCGGTCCGGCCCCCGAATACCGGGTGGCCCTGGTGTTTGCCCGGGTGGAAGAGAACGGGGGGCTCTCTCAAGAGATTCAACGGGAATGGCGGATCCCGGGCCTTCGGGAGGAGAGCCCACTGCTGTGGTTTGACCCGAAGGACAGTCGGCAACTCCTCCCCCAGGACACCCTTCCCGCAGGACGGCTGTGGGTTTTGCGCCCTCCCGATGTCATCCTGGAGACGGACCCCCCAGGGAGCCTGCAGGTCACCGAAGAATTCCCCCGGATGCCGGGAGAGTGGTGCGATTATATCGGCGAGGAGGTGGATCTGAGTCAGGCCCGGCGCCTGACCGTGCGCCGCGGGAACCAGCCGTTGCGGGAATACACCGTCCTGGGCCTGGAGCCGGAGGACCAGCCCGCATTGGTGGGAGGCCAGCGCTTGCCCGTAGACGATGACCGGCCTCCCTTCTACGTGGGGGTTCCTCCCTCCCTGCGCATTCCGCTCCCGCCCACTCCCCGCCTGCACCGCTGGTATGTGGAGATTCGGAACGAATGGCCCGCTCTGCCGTCGGTCCAGGCCTCGTTCACCCTGGCCGACCGCCAGCAGGATGTAGAAGACGGCGTTGCCCTTCTGGACCTGCGGGAGTGGCTGGGCGAGGAGCCAATGGGAACGTACAAAGTCAAGGTGCGGGGGCCTCTGGGGCACAAGGCCGACCTGGCCTTCCGCATCCTCCCTATGCTGGAAATCGCCGGACACGACACGCTCTACCTGCCGGAAGAAACGGAAGAAGCCCGCCTTCTGGTGGAGACCGATACCCGGACCACACTGACGCTTCAGCCGGGCGCGACCGATAGCCAGATTGCCCTGGTAGAAGAAAACGGACGGCGGCTCTACGAAGTGACGGCCGGGGTGGCCCGCGCGGACTTTCCCCTCCGCTTCGTCCGCTCCACCGACGAGGGCGATGCGGTCTACGTGCCCCTCTCCGTGCCCATCCGCCGCCTCCGCTGGATGCTCGTCCTCGGCCGGGAACTTGCGCGAACCCCGGAGTGGCGGACCACCCCGTTGCGCCTCCCCCTGGACGCCCTGGAACAGGCCCGGGAACCGCTCCTCCTGGTGGACCTCTTCGGCGGAACGGCCGGAAACCTGACGGTGCGCCTCTCCCTCCAGGATGAAGAAGGGACACCGCTTCAGGAACAGGACGGCCGCTGGCGCGCCGGGCAACCCCACCTCCGATTTGACGTGGCCGCCTTCCTGGACACCCTCCGCCAGTCCACCGGCCTTTCCTTCGCTTTCCATCTCACCGTGCGGGGGCTCCCCGGGCGGGGCGAGGTCTCCTACCCCGTCCTGCAGGTCGCCCGCCGCTTCGTCGTCCAGTGGAAAGGGGTGGAGAGCGCGCAGGTAAGAGACACCGTATACCTCCATCTCCGCTGGGACGCCCCGTTTCGGGTCCGTCACCGTCTGGTCCGCCTGTGGCCGGTCTGGCGGTCGTGGGACTCCCCGCTGGAAATCCCCATCCCCGATGAGGCGCAGGACGAGCACATCTGCCCGTGCCCGGCCACCCAACTGGTCCCGGGGAGATACCTCCTGGAGTTCACCACCCGGGTCCCCTGGGCCATCCCCACTCCGCCGTCCCGACCGGCCCCGGATGACCCGGCCATCACATCCGCTCTGGTCCCTCCCGACGCCGTCGCGCGGCGGTTAGCGCAACTGCAGGGCACGGACACAGGTGGAGCAATCCCCTTCCCCCTGGCCCTGGAGACCGCCTGCCTCCGCCGGGATGCGGGCCAGGACACGCTGGCCCGAGAGGCTTTCCAGTGGTGCTTTGAGCACCTGGACGAGGCGGAGATCGCGCACATCCTGGCCCTGGCCCGTCAGGTCGCCGGAGAGCCCGACCTGGACCGCCCCCTGCGGATGAAAATGGCCGCCGCGCGGCGCATCCAGCGGGTGCTGGACGCCTTCCGGCAGGGAACCCTGCCGGAGCGCCTCTTCCGGGAGTACCTGGCCGAACTGCCCAGGCCTTCTCTCTGGTCGGCGGAGACCTGCGAAATCCTGCTGGGGGTGGACGATGAACGATTGCGCGTCCAGGCGGCTCAGCAGTTGATTGAACGAAAACGTCTCAGCGGCATCCGCGCCATTGTCCAGGGGCTTCAGGAGGGACAAATCTCCGATGAAGACACCATCTCCCTGATAGAGGGCCATCTCTCCTGGGCCCTGAAGGGTCTGGAGGAAGCGTTGCCCCATCCCGCCGTCATCCGGGTTCTGGAGAAACTGGAGCGCCGCTACCCCGACCAGGTTCCCGTCATTATGGCCCGCCCGGGATGCTGGGTGCGGTGCGCGGCCGGGTGGGGACGCCTGGAACGGATAGAAACTGCCGACGGCGCCCGGCGCGAGTTCTTCCTGCCCTCCTCCCCCGAGCCCGGCCTTCGCCTCCACGTCCTCCTCCGGGCCCACGACCCGAAGCGGTCCGAACGAGTCACCATCCATCTTGAGGAGGGAACCATCGCCTTTCCGGACGCCAAACAGGTCTACACCTGCTCCAAATGCAAACGATTCTCGTCTCAATATGTTCAGTTGGTCACCGAGGAGCATGACCGGGCAGTCCACGGGGGCATCGGCCCGGGGTTTGCCATCAACACCCCACCCCTGCGGCAGGGGAACCCGCTGCAATTCCGGACCTCCCCGCCGTCCCAACCCTGGGAGTGACCCTGCGCCCTGCGACCTGCGCCCTGCTCCCTGCGCCCTGCGCCCTGCGCCCTGCGCCCTGCGACCTGCGACCTTGCGCCCTGCGCCCTGCGCCCTGCGACCTGCGACCTGCTCCCAGTCAGGAGGCATCCCATGCGCCTGCACCCGCTGGAGATTGCCAGCCGAATTCAGGAAGACTACGCCCGCTACCTGCAGACCATCTACTTCTTCCGCGACCCTGCCCTGCGCCGCCAGTTCCGGGAGGCCCTCTCGGCCCCCCACTTCCTGACCCGGGGCCCCATCCTGGAGGCCGCCGCCCCCTTCCGCCTGGGACGGTCGGTAGAACAGATGATCCAGGACGGCATCCTCCACCCGGGCTTCCGTACCCTCTGCTCCGACGCGCTCCCCCTGCACCGCCCCCTCTACCTCCACCAGGACCGGGCGATTGAGAAGATTGTCGCCGGGGGCCGGAACGTGGTGATCGCCACCGGGACGGGGAGCGGCAAAACCGAGGCTTTCCTGATCCCCATCCTGGACCATCTCCTCCGGGAACAGGCGGCCGGCACGCTGGACCACCCGGGCGTCCGGGCCCTTCTCCTCTACCCGATGAACGCCCTGGCCAACGATCAGTTGCGGCGTCTGCGGCGGGTCCTGGGTTCCTTCCCGGCCATCACCTTCGGCCGCTACACCGGCGAGACGGAGGAAGAGGACGGGAGGGCCGAGACCCGCTTCCGGGACCAGTTCCCCGATGAGCCGCGCATCCCCAACGAGTTGCTCAGCCGGCGCCAACTGCGCGCCCGTCCTCCGCACATCCTCCTCACCAACTACGCCATGCTGGAATACCTCCTCCTCCGCCCCCAGGACTGCGAGTTCTTTGACGGCGAGACCGGCCAGCACTGGCGCTTCATCGTCCTGGACGAGGCCCATATCTACAGCGGCGCCGAAGGGATAGAGATCGCCATGCTGCTGCGCCGCCTGAAAGACCGCATCGTGCGGAGCGAACCCGGACGGCTGCGATGCATCGCCACCAGCGCGACCCTGGGGCGCGGCCGGGAGGACTTCCCCGCCATTGCCCGCTTCGCCGCCGAGATTTTCGGGGAACGGTTTGAATGGGACGACAACGACCCGGCCCGCCAGGACGTCGTGGAGGCGGAGCGGGAGCCCGCGGCGGCGCTGGGCGAGCGCTGGGGCGAAGGCCCCCCCTCCCTTTACAGAGCCCTGGCCGACACCCTGGAAGGGCAGACCTCCCTGGAAACCCTCTGCCGTCTGGCGCTGGGCGAAGGGGCCCCGGAGAACGTGGTGGACCAGGCCCGGCGAGAGGCGATGACGTCCCGTCAGGAGGCAAACTCCCGCTTCCTGTACTTCCTCCTGCGTGGCGACGGCCGCCTCCACCGCCTGCGCAACGAACTCTCTCGCCCCCGCGACCTGGCCGAACTGGCACCGCTCCTGTTCCCGCAAGACCTCCAGGCCTCCGAGCACCTCATCCGGCTGGTAGACCTGGCCGTCCGGGCCCGTCCCGGTCGGGAGGAAGTCCCGCTGCTCCCCGCCCGTTACCACTTCTTCGCCCGCGCGCTGGAGGGAGCCTTCATCTGCCTGAACCAGGCAGCCCATCAGCCCGGTGGCCTTGCCGCAGGCAAACCGTTCCTCTTCCTCACCCGCCAGGAGCGATGCCCCCATTGCGGCGCCCGGGTCTTTGAACTGGCCGCCTGCCCCCGCTGCGGCACTGCCTACGTGGTGGGGCGCGAGTCCGGCGGATTCCTTCAGCAACCCACGCTGCAGGATGAGACGACCCCCTGGCTTTCCTATTACATCCTCACCGAAGGGGTACCGCCGCCCGACGAAGACGAAGTGGTGGCCGCCGGACAGAGGCCGGAAGCGCTGGAAGAAGAGGGAGCCGAGCCGTATCTCCTGTGCGTGGGATGCGGCGCGCTGGCTCCGGCGGAGCGAGGACGCTCCACCTGCTCCTGCCCTCCGGAGACCGCCCGCGTGCGGGTGCATCGGGTCCAGCGGCGGCCCGACGCCCCCGCTCTCACCTTCTGCCTGGCCTGCGGAGCCCGCAGCCCCTCCGGCGTCGTCTACCGCTTCCTCACCAGCCGCGACGCGCCGGTCAGCGTCCTGGCGACCACCCTGTACCCGTTGATCCCGCCGGAAGAGGAAGAGCCCGCCCGCGACCTGCCCGGCGCCGGCCGCAAACTGCTCACCTTCTCCGACAACCGCCAGGACGCCGCCTTCTTCGCCCCCTACGTGGAGCGCACCTACAGCCGCATCCTCCGCCGTCGCCTCATCCTGAAGGCCCTGCTGGAGGACGAGGCGGGCCGGGAGGGCCGCCTGCGCCTGGACGACCTGGTCAGTCGGGTCCTGCGGCACGCCGAAGCCGCCAACCTCTTCACCCTGGAGCAGGGCTACGACGAGCGCCAGCGCCTCATCCGCACCTGGCTGATGCAGGAACTGATCGCGCTGGACCATCGCATCGGCCTGGAGGGGCTGGGCCTGATTGCCTTCCGCCCTGTCCGCCCGCCCCAGGGGGCCCCTCCGGCCCAACTCCTCCAGCCCCCCTGGAACCTCTCCCCGGAGGAGGCGTGGGGCCTGCTCTGGCTCCTCCTGGATAGCCTCCGGCGCCAGGGCGCGATGACCTACCCGGAGGGAGTGGACCCCCGCGCTCCGGCCTTCGCCCCCCGGGCGAAGGAATTCTTCATCCGCGAACGGGAGGGGGACCCCCGGGCCGGCATCTTCGGCTGGCTCCCCACTCGCGGCAGCAACCGACGGCTGGACTTCCTGCTCCGCCTGCTGGCCCGGACCTCTGACCTGGAAACGGGAGAACGGTCCCGGATTGTCCGGGAAACCCTTCAGGGCCTCTGGCGCCACCTCACCGCGCCCGGAAGCCCCTGGCAGCCCCACCTCCCCGCCGAGAACCGCCCCCGGGTGGGCGTCGTCCATCGGCTCAACTACCGCCTCTGGGAGTGGGTCCCCGTGGCCGACAGGACCCCCACCCTTTACCGCTGCAACCGCTGCCAGGCCGTCTCCCCGGTGAACCTGCGCGGCGTCTGCCCGACCTACGGCTGCGACGGGACCCTGGAACCTGTCCCGCCCGACGACCCGGTCTGGCGGGAAAACCACTACCGCCACCTCTACCTCCACCTCCTCCCCATCCCCCTGCAGGCCGAGGAGCACACCGCCCAGTGGCGGCCCGAGGAGGCGGGCAAAGTCCAGGACCGCTTCGCCCGCGGCGAGGTGAACCTGCTCAGTTGCTCCACCACCTTTGAACTGGGCGTGGACCTGGGCAGTCTGCAGGTGGTCCTGATGCGCAACGTCCCCCCCACCACCGCCAACTATCTGCAGCGGGCCGGCCGGGCCGGGCGCCGGACCGACACAGCGGCCATCGTCCTCACCTTCGCCCAGCGCCGCTCCCACGACCTCAGCCACTTCAGCGACCCCACCCGCCTGGTAGCCGGCCACATCCACCCGCCCCTGGTGGCCGTGGAGAACGAGAAAATCGTCCGCCGCCACGTCCACTCCGTCCTCCTGGCCGCCTTCTTCCGCTGGGCCCGGGACGCCCACGGCCGCCTCTTCCGCACCGTGGGGGACTTCTTCGCCCCCGACTTCGGCCCCGGCGGCCCCGAACTCCTGCGGGCCTACGTCGCCCGCCGCCCGGAGGAAGTGACCGATGCCCTCTACCGCATCGTCCCCTCCCCCCTGCAGGACGAACTGGGTCTGCGGGACTGGGGGTGGCTCTCCCGACTGCTGAACGACCAGGGAGACGGCATCCTGGACCTGGCGGCGCGGGAAGTGACCGGCGACCTGGACCTCTACCAGAGACTGGAGCAGGAGGCCGCCGCCGGGCGGCAGTATCGGGACGCGGAGCGGTACGCCGAAGTGGCCCGCACCGTCCGGGGCCGGGAACTCCTGGGATTCCTGGGCTCCCGCAACGTCCTCCCCAAGTACGGCTTCCCCACCGACGTGGTGGAACTGCGCGTCGCCCACGTTCCGGACCGGGAGGCCGCGCGGGTGGAACTGCAACGAGACCTGCGCGTCGCCATCGCCGAGTACGCCCCGGGCGGGCAGGTGGTGGCCGCCAAACGGCTCTGGACCTGCGCGGGCATCTACCGGCCCCCGGGACGGAACTGGCAGGTCAAAGAGTACGCCGTCTGTCCGGAGTGCGGCCGTTACCACAGCGCGCCGGAGCAACTGCCCCAGCGGACCTGCACCGTCTGCGGCTCTCCCCTCTTCTCCGGCCGGCAGCGACTCTACGGCCGCTTCCTCATCCCCGAATTCGGCTTTCTGGCGGCCCGGGAGACCGCCGAGCCGGGGGAGGACCGCCCGGAGCGCTTCTACGCCACCCGCCCGTTCTTCGCCGAGTACGAGCGGGAACCGGAACCGTTTCGGCAGGTGGACGCCCTCTCCAGCCCCTCTGTCCGCGTCCTGGCCCGCTATTCCCGCTACGGCAAACTGGCCCTGGTCAACAACGGCCTGGCCGGACGGGGCTTCCGGGTCTGCACCCAATGCGGCTGGGCCGAACCGGCCCCCGCCCCAACGGCCCCGGACCGGCCCACCCGGCGGGAGCGGGACGCCGTCCACACCGACCCCCGCTCCGGCCGCCCCTGCAACGGCCAGATTCAGACCTGCCACCTGGGCCACGAATTCGTCACCGACGTCCTGGAACTCCGCTTCCAGGGACCGCTGGCCGGGTCCCCGGATCGGAGTTTGTGGCTCTCCGTCCTCTACGCCCTGCTGGAGGGGGCCAGCGAGGCGCTGGGCATCCCGCGCGAGGACCTCAACGGCACCCTCTACCCCTATCCCGACAGCCCCAGCCCGGCCCTGGTCCTCTTTGACGACGTCCCCGGCGGCGCGGCGCTGGTGCAGCGGATTCTGGACGACCCCGTTCCCGTCTTCCGGGCCGCCTGGCGGCGGGTGGCCCGCTGCGAATGCGGCGAGGACACCAGTTGCTACCAGTGCCTGCGCAACTACTACAACCAGTTCTGCCACGACGACCTCCGCCGGGGCCCGGCGCGGGACTTCCTGGCCCGCACGTTGACAGATGCGGGGCAGAGGGTATACTAATTGCGGCAGTGCTTTTCATCACAGAGACCGCAGAGTCCGCAGAGAATTAGAGTTCATCGGAAATGAGAGCGCAGCGCCTGGGTTAATGCCAAAATCCTGCAAGGAAAACCCATGCTCGTCCGCGTCCATCCGCGTTCATCCGCGTCCTATTTCCGACGCTCGCAGGCCCAGGGAGGGTAACTCCCGTCAGCGCTGAATAGAGGTCTCTGCAGTTTATTTCCCGGAGGCACCCATGCCCGACCAACCCCACCTCCCCACCCCACCCGCCGCCCCAGAGCCCGGGGCGCCCGAACCGACCGACCGGGAAGTCTACCGCCAGCGGCTGCGGGAGGCCCTGCGCGACTCCGCCTTCCGCGCCATTGAGGGCTTCCCCATCGGCTCCGACGAGGCCATCCTGGCCCTCTCCGACCCGCCCACCTACACCGCCTGTCCCAACCCCTTCCTCCCCGAAATCCTCCAGCGCTGGCGG
>JAPYWT010000220.1 GCA_028276215.1 Thermoflexus sp.
CGGCCAGTTCGGGGGCGGCCTGTTCGGAGGGGGAGGCCCGCCCGTCCCCGGTCCTGGAGGCCATGGGGCTGTCGCCGGATTGGGCCGTGGGGGCGCTCCGCCTCTCTCTGGGCCGGTACAACACCGAAGAGGATGTGGACGCTGTTCTGGAGGCCCTGCCGCGAGTGGTGGCCCGTCTGCGGGAAGACTGAAAGGGGGTACCCTATGGTTGGCGCGCGGCGGCTGGAGAGCCAGGAGGACCTGGACGCGCTGGCGCGGGTGTTCCAGAAGTACCCGGAGGTCCGGGCCGTCTACCTTTTTGGCTCGGCTGCGGAGGGGCGAACCCATCGGGAGAGCGACCTGGACCTGGCGGTGGTCCCTCGCTCGCCGGCCGCGCGCGCCCGTCGGCTGGATATGCTCACCGACCTGGCCCGGGCGGGATTCTGTAATGTAGACCTGGTCTTTCTGGATACTGACGACATCGTCCTGAAGTACGAGGCCGTCCGTCTCAATCAGGTTGTCTACCAGACGGAGGAGTTTGACCGGGGAGAGATGTACTCCCGCGTTGTGCGTCAGTATCTGGATTTTCTCCCGTACCTTCAGGTCCAGCGCGAAGCGTATAAACGGAGGATTCTCCATGATTCGGGTAGAAGTCATCCGCAAGCGGCTGAACAAACTGGATGAGTACCTGTCCATTTTGCGAGGAATTCGGCGGTACAATTGGGAGGAATTCCTCAGCGATCCCGAACACTATGGGAGCGCGGAGCGTTTCCTGCAACTGGCGATTGAGGCGGTCAACGACATTGGGAGTCACGTGATCGCAGCGCTGGGCCTGGGGACGGTCAACTGGTACAGCGACATCCCGACTATTCTGGAAGAAAAGGGCTACATCGGCCCTGAATTGCGGGAGAAGTGGATTCGGATGATTGGATTCCGGAACGCGCTGGTTCACGATTACCTGGAGATAGACCGTCGGGTTGTCTACGAGGTACTCCAGAGCGGGCTGGACGACCTGGAAGAATTGCGAGAGGTTTTTGCCCGGTTTCTATGAGCGCCCATGTCGTTATCGCGATGAGCGGAGGGGTGGATAGCAGCGTGGCGGCGGCGCTGCTGGTGGAGCAGGGGTACCGGGTGACCGGGGTGATGTTGCGGCTGTGGGCCGAACCCGCCGCCGGATGCCGGGACAACCTCTGCTGTACACCGGAGGCGGTGGAGCGCGCCCGGAGCGTCGCCGCGCAACTGGGCATCCCGTTTTATGAGGTGGACATGCGGGAGCCCTTCCGCCGCGCCGTCGTGGAGACCTTCGTCGCCGAATACGTCGCCGCCCGTACTCCCAACCCCTGCATCCCCTGCAACCGGGAGATTCGCTTCGGCCTGCTGATGGGGTGGGCCATGGAGCGGGGCGCGGACTTCCTGGCGACGGGTCACTACGCCCGCGTCCGCCGGGTGGGGGACCGCTACCAGTTGCTGCGGGGCCGGGACCGCACCAAAGACCAGTCCTACGTCCTGCACATCCTGACGCAGGAGCAAGTGGCGCGCGTCCTCTTCCCTCTGGGGGACCTGACCAAGTCGCAGGTGCGGGAAATGGCGCGGGCCTGGGGCCTCCCCGTCGCCGACCAGCCGGAGAGCCAGGACATCTGCTTTCTGGCCGACGGGGACTACCGGCGGTTTGTCGCGGAACACGCTCCGGAGGCGGTCCGCCCCGGCCCGATTCTGGATACGGCGGGTCGGGTGCTGGGAGAGCACCGGGGGCTGATCCACTACACAGTCGGGCAGCGGAAAGGCATCGGCATCGCCGCGCCGCATCCCCTCTACGTCCTGGCGCTGGACCCGCAGCGGAACGCCGTCATCGTCGGACGGGCAGAGGAGTTGGGCCAGTCGGAGTGCATCGCGGCCCGGATGCACTACATCTCCGGCGAGGAGCCGCCCGGGCCCTTTGAGGCCACCGCTCAGATTCGCTACCGGCATAAGGAGGCCCCGGTCCTCGCCACGCCGCTGCCGGGGGGCCGTCTCCACGTCCGGTTCGCCGTCCCCCAGCGGGACATCACCCCGGGCCAGTACCTGGTGCTCTACGACGGCGAGGTGGTCCTGGGGGGCGGCGTCATTTGCGCGCCGTGGGAAAGCATGGTATCATCCTTATGAAATCATCCGATTGTCCGCATCGCCTCAATTCTCGTGGGCATGCGGGAGAACTGAAATATGCAGAGAATTCTCCAGGAAACGGCAAAGGTGCTGGTCCAGCGATACCGGCAGGCGCTGGGGACAAACCTGGTCGCTCTCGCCTTCTTCGGCTCCCGGGCCAGAGGAGAGGAAAGGGAAGATAGCGACCTGGATGTCCTGCTGATCGCGCTGGACCTGCCCGCTCATCCCCTGGAGCGGAACCGCCTGGTCTATGAACCCATCCAGAACTGGCGGGATAAACCTTGTGCCATTTCCGTTCTGGCAAGGACGGTGGAGGAATTCACCGCCGACATCACGCCTCTCCACCTGGACCTGGCCGTAGATGCCATTATCTTTTACGACCCGCAGGGGTTTCTGGAGGAGAAACTCAGACGGGTGCGGGAAATCGTGGCCGAGGCAAGGCTGATTCGGGAACGAGATACCCATGGTATGCCCGCCTGGTGGTGGGAAAAAGGTGCTGAGCCCTCTGGGCGTTGGGCCATTACCTGGGCCGGGGTGCAGAAATGATCTCCGATAGGGATGCCCTGTACCGGCTGGAAATGGCCAGCCGGTATCTGGCGGCGGCGGAAAAGATGCTGGCGGCAGAGGAGTGGCCGGGTTGTGTGCACTACGCGCAGTTGACGGTGGAAAATGCGGCCAAAGCGGTTCTGGCCTGCCTGGGGCCCATCCCCCGCACTCACGACATTGCTGAGTGGCTTCAAAAGTCATTAGAACAGGAATTACCGGAAGCGGTAAGCGTTCAAATCCAGGAAATTCTTCCCATCGTGGGAGAGTACGGCCGTAAAAAGCATGTTCTGACCACCTACGGTGACGAGGAACTCTTCCGAACCCCGTGGGACCTCTTTGCTGAAGAAGACGCACGGCAGGCAGTGGAGGATGCCCGCCGATGCCTCGGCGCCGCCAGCGAGGTCTGCAAATATTACTTCGGGTCAGGTCCCGTGCATTGACAAGGGGGAACTATGGCATCCAGCGATGAAGTTCCAGAAACGGTCCCCACGCCAGCGGAAGCGCGCCTGAAGCGCAACCTGATTCTGAGTCTGGTCATCGTGGGCGTGCTGATGCTGGGCATGATCGCCCTGCTGGTGGTGCTGGCGGTGGACGCCTATCGCTCCCCGGTCCAGCCCAGCCCGGGGGCGGCGGTCGTTTCCCTGCTGCGGGATGCCGCCATCATCCTGGTTGCCTTTGAGACCCTCCTGATTGGCATCCTGCTCATCGTCCTGACCATTCAGATACAGGCGCTGGTGTCGCTCCTCCGGGACGAAATCCGCCCGATGTTAGAGACCATCAACGACACCCTGGCGACCGTTCGGGGGACGACGCAGTTCGTCAGCCACCACGTCGTCGCCCCGACCATCCAGGCCGCCAGTTTCATGGCCGGGGTGCGGCGAGTGCTGAAGGAAATCGCGGGGTTCATCGGCGGTCAGTCCGGGTGATACAGGCAAAGGTTGGCTATGGAACTTCTTCTGCAACCACCGAAACCGATAGAGGACCGGTTCCGGCCAGACGCCGAGATTGTACTCTTTCACGGCGACGTCAGCGAGTTTCTGGCCCAAATTCCAGACCGTTCGGTGACGTTGATTATCACATCGCCCCCGTATAATCTCGGCAAAGAGTACGAAAACCGGGTCGCTATTGAGCAGTATCTGCAGGCTCAGGCAGAGGTTATCGCGCAACTGTACCGTGTCCTTCGGGAGGACGGCAGCATCTGCTGGCAGGTGGGAAATTTCGTGGAAGACGGTGAGGTTTTCCCGCTGGATATTCTGTACTACCCCATATTCAAGGCGCTGGGCCTGAAACTGCGCAATCGGATTATCTGGCGCTTCGGCCATGGACTGCACGCGTCCCGGCGCTTTTCCGGTCGGTATGAAAAAAGAAACAGCGGGTTCTTTAGAGGTGCATCATGATCCGTGAAAATCCGACAAGGTCTTCGCATTTCCAGGAAGTGATTGAGGCAGTAGAGGCGCTGCCGCCTGATGACCAGGCTTTACTGGTGGAAATCATCCGTCATCGCTTGATTCAATATCGTCGCAAAAAACTGGCAGCGGAGATTGCCGAGGCTCGTGAGGCTTACCAGCGGGGTGAGGTACGTCGGGGTACGGTGGCGGATTTGATGAAGGAGTTGGCAGATTGAGAACCCTTGTCTGGAGCGCGACTTTTGTACGGGCCTTGAAACGAGCTATCCGTCGCCAGCCAGAACTTCGGGCCAGAATTGAACGCACTCTCTAACAACTGGCCGAGGACCCATTTCACCCCACATTGCATAGCCACAAACTGAAAGGCGAACTGGCTGGCTCATGGGCCTGCACAGTAGATTATGACAATCGCATCCTTTTTGAGTTCGTCCAGAATCCAGAGTCAGGGGAGGAAGAAATTCTCCTGCTGACTATCGGAACCCATGACGAAGTTTACTGACGATACCTGCATAGGGAGAGGAGGTCTTCCATGGCAAAAGACAACGGCAGCGATGTGGTGGCGTTCCTGACCGGATTCGTGGTCGGTGGACTGGTAGGGGCAGCAGTGGCGCTGCTCTTCGCCCCCCAGTCCGGTGAGGAGACTCGCGCCCAGATTCGCAGCAAGGGCGTGGAGGTGGCCGAAAAGGCCAAAGAGGAGGCCGAGAGGGCCCGCCTGCGGGCAGAGCAGGCGCTGGAGGAGGCCCGCGCTAAAGCCGAGGCGGTCGCCGCCGACCTCCGCCGCCGGGCCGAAGAAATCCAGGCCCAGGGGCAGGTCGTCCTGGAAGAGAGCCGCAAGCAACTGACTGAAGCGGTGGAGGGAACCCGCAAGGCCGTCACCCGGGCCCGGGGAGGCGCCCCCACTGAAGAGCCCGCCGCCTGACCGCCGGAGATTC
>JAPYWT010000223.1 GCA_028276215.1 Thermoflexus sp.
AGAAGGGGGCCGGGGGGATGAGGAGGGGTCAGAAGCGGCTTGCTACCAATCCATCAGTTGAAGTTGCACATGACGTAGGGCGCTTCCAGCGCCCGGTACTTCCTCAGCCAGGCCGTTTACGGCCTGGCCCACCGGGCTCCCGACGATTTTGGGACACACCCGCAGCGAATCGCTACTTGACAAAACGAACACTTTGGTGTAATATTATACCAGTACACCAAATCCTGGGGCCGAAATGGCAAAGATTGACCGGGACTCACCCGTCCCCATCTACCATCAACTCAAGACCCTGATCCGGGAGCAGATAGAGAGCGGCCTGTGGCGTCCGGGGGACCGGATTCCCACCGAGGATGAACTCTGTCGGCTCTACGGCATCAGCCGTTCCCCCGTCCGTCAGGCGCTCAAGGAACTGGTGTACGAAGGGGTGCTGGTCCGCCGCCCCGGGGCCGGCACCTTTGTCAACGAATGCTCCCCTCGCCCCGGGTCCCCGGATACGTCCATCCACCTGATGTGCTCCGACACCCGCTGGTCGGAACTGCTGGAGCACGTCCGCCGGGCCTGGAACGCCGCCTGTGACCACCCGCCCGTCTCCTTCCAGGTGGAAGTAGTCAACCACACCCGGTTCTACGACCTGCTGAGCGCGGCCGTGGGTAGCGGCACCGCCCCCGACGCGGCAATGGTGGACTGCGTCTGGGTGGCCGGGCTGGCCCGCGCGGGGTTTCTCTACCCCCTGGAAGACCTGAACTCCCAGTGGAACCATTCCGCCTTCGGCAAGGACCTGTACCCGGCCTTCGTAAGCGCCAACTCCTACGGGGGCAAACTCTACGGCCTGCCGGTCAAGGCGGATATTTCGCTGCTCTGGTACCGCAAAGACTGGTTCGCCCGGGAGGGCCTGACCCCGCCCCGGGATTGGGACGATTTGCTGGACGTGGCCCGTCACTTTCTCCAGCCCCAGGTGCAGGAACGGTACGGCTATGCCTACCCGCTCGTCTTCCCGGGCGGCACGGCGGGGGGCGAAGCGACGGTCTACATGCTGATGCCCTTCCTCTGGTCGGCGGGCGGGGATGTTCTGGAGGACGGGGCCGTCGTCCTGGACAGCCCGGCGACGGTGCGGGCGCTCCGGTTCCTGCGGGACCTGGTGGTCACCCACCGCGTCGCGCCGCCGGACGTGGTTCGCTACCGGGAGGACACCGCCTTCCGGCTCTTCGCCAGCGGTAAGGCCGCGATGGCCCTGGGCGGGAGTTACGAGGCCGACCTGATCCGGCACACCAGTGGCTGGGAGGACGGAGCGTTTGAGGAGCGGGTGGGGTACGTTCTCCCTCCCGCCGCCCCCGGCGGTCAATCGGCCCCGACCATCGGCGGGACATCCTACGTTATCCTGCGCCAGAGTTCCCGGCCCCAGCAGGTCATGGAGGTATTTCGGTTCGCCACCGATCCGGCCCAGGTGGGTCCGTGGTATCGGGAGATGCTCCAGATTCTGCCGAACCCCTCTTTCAACCGCCTGGTCTCTTCCAACGGCGCGCCGCTGCTGGCCTGGGTCTCGGAGGTGGTCTCGCTGGGCCGGGCCCGCCCGTCCATTCCGGACTACGTCAAAGTCTCCCGCCAACTGCAGGCGATGTTTGAGAAGACCTTTTCGGATCCGATGCCCGTGGAGGCGCTGGTCCGCCGGACGGCCGAATTCATTGCCGTTATCAGCGAAATGCCGTGCCGGGTGTGATGCTCGTCTGGCTCCCGCCGGAGAGCACGGCGGGGTTTGCGGCGGCGACCGGAGGTCGCCGCCGCAAACCCCTCCCCCTCCCAGAGGGGGCGAGGAGCAGAAAGGAGGGATGCCTGGAAGAAAAAGCGATGACTCAACCCCAAACCAACCCTATCCTGAACAGTTCCATTCCAACCATTCAAATCAAATCTGACAGGAGGAAAGCAAAATGAAGAAGACCCTCTGGCTCGTGTTGAGCGTTATGCTGGCGGCCGCGTTCGTCCTGAGCGCGTGCGCCAAGCCGACCCCGACTCCGACCACGCCGCCGCCGGCCCAGCCAACCCAACCGCCGGCCCAGCCGACGGAGGTGCCGCCGACCAAGGCTCCGGAGCAGGTCACCATTGCCTTCTGGGAACAGGAAGGCGAGGAAGTGGATGTCTTCCTGGACCAGTTGATCGCCGAGTTTGAGGCGGCCAACCCGGACATCAACGTGGAGCGGACGCACTACGAGAACGAGGCGCTGCGCGACCAGTTCCAGACTGCGGCGCTGGCCGAGGCGGCCCCCGAGGTGGTGCGCGTGCCCAACGACTTCGCCGGTCCCTTCAGCGCGCTGGACATCATCGCCCCGGTGGACCAACTGTTTGATAAGGCGTTCCTGGACCAGTTCTTCCCCGGGTCCCTCCAGCCCGCCATCGTGAAGGGCGTCCTCTGGGGTGTGCCGGATAACTACGGCAACCACCTGATGCTCCTCTACAACAAGGACCTCATCCCCCAGGCGCCGGCCACCTTTGAGGAACTGATCCAGAAGGCCAAGGAACTGACCCAGGGCGACATTCAGGGCTTCGCCTACAACCTGAACGAGCCCTTCTGGGGCGCTGGCTTCTACGGCGCCTTCGGCGGCTGGCCGCTGGATGAGAACGACAAGCCCCAGTTCAACAACGAGGCCTTCATCAACTACCTGAAGTTCGTGAAGAGCCTCAAGGATGAGGGCGTGGTCCCGCAGGAGTGCGACTACAACTGCGCCGACACGCTCTTCAAAGAGGGCAAGGCGGCCATGATCATCAACGGCGACTGGTCCCTCGGCAGTTACGTGGAAGCCCTGGGCGACAAACTGGGCGTCGCCCCGGTGCCGCCCATCAACGGCAACCCCTACACCGAGATGACCAGCGGCAAGTACTTCATGGTCTACAAGGGCGTCCTGGACGACCCGGTCAAGAAGGACGCGGTGGTCCGCTTCATCACCTTCATGACCTCTGCGGACGTCCAGAAGCGCTGGCTGGACCAGTTCAAGCGCCTGCCCTCCAACAAAGAGGTCGCCAAGGATCCGGCGATCACCAGCGACCCCATCCTGGCTGGCTCCATGGCGGCCCTGGCCAACGGTCGGGGTATGCCGGCGGCTCCCGAGATGCGCTGCGCCTGGGATGCCTGGCGGCCCAACCTGGAGGGCGTAATGGCCGGTACCATCACGCCGGAGGAGGCGGCGGCCGCGGCCCAGAAGGCGGCGGATGACTGCGTCGCCACCCTGAAGTAGTTCTGGAGTCCTCAAGGGGGGAGCGGGTTTCCCGCTCCCCCCTTTCGCTCATCATCGGGAGGAGCAATGGGCGAGAAAATGGGCGCTCTTCGTAAATACCTTCCCACGGCCCTGTGGATTGGGGGCCTGATTGTCCTCTACCTGATCCTGCGGGCCCTGTTTGCCCCCCACGCCAGCGGAATTAACCTCAGTTCCAAAATGATCCTGGCCCGCATCCGCGAAATATCCCTGTTCCTGGGCGCCATCGCGGCCGTAATGATTGTGATTGAAGTCTACTTCTACCAGATTTTCTTCCGCCGTCCTCCCCACACCCTCACGACCGTCATCGTCCGGCTCATCCAGGGCATCCTCGGACTGATCACCGTCCTGCTCATCATCGCCTTCTTTGACCTGACCGACCTCATCCGCCTGCCCGAGGGGCCGTTCAAGAGTTTCGTCCTTCTGCCGGTCAGTGGGTTCGCGGCTTTCCAGAAGTTCCTGGCAGGCACAAAACTGGTCGCAGCCGGGCAGGCCCCCCTCGGCGCGGCGGTCCTTCTTCTGGTGGTGCTGGGCCTGCTCTTCTTCCTCATCCAGCGTATCACCGAGCCGCGCGTCAGCCGGGTCGGGCTGGCGTACCTTCTGGTCATTCCCGCCCTCGTCGGCGTCCTGTTCCTGATTATTTACCCCTTCCTCTTTGAGATCAAACTGGCCTTCTCCAACGCGTCGCTGGGGACTCAGGCCACGAAGAACGCGTCCTACGGCCTGCAATACGGCTGGCAGAACCTGGTGACCCTGTTCACGGGCAACGTCGCGAAGGACGCGAAATTCTTTGAGGTCCTGGGACGGACGGTCCTGTGGACCGTCATCAACGTCACCTTCCACGTCACGGGCGGCATGGTGCTGGCCCTGCTCCTGCACCGACCGATGAAACTGCAGGGCTTCTACCGGACCCTGCTGGTTTTCCCCTGGGCCATCCCCACCACCATCGCCGCGATGGCCCTGCGCAACGAGTTTGACCTGCGCTACGGGTTTTTCAACATTATGTTGAATAACATCCACAACTTTTTCGCCAGCCTGAGCACCAAAGTTGCCCTGCTATCGCCAGTCTTCTCCTGGCTGGCCGCGAACATCGGCCCGGTCTCCTGGAAGCAGGACCCCTTCTGGGCCTTCGTCTCCATCCTGATTTCCAACATCTGGCTGGGCATCCCCTTTATGGCCGTCATCATCCTGGGCGGCCTGCAGAGTATCTCCCACGAGTACTACGAAGCGGCGGAAATGGACGGAGCCAGCAAGTGGCAGATGTTCCGCAACATCACCCTGCCGCTCCTGCGCCCGGTGCTCACCCCCGCCGTCATCCTGGGCGTCATCTGGACCTTCAACAAGTTTGACGTCATCTGGCTGATCACCCAGGGAGGTCCGCAGGAGAAGACGGACATCCTGGTCTCTTCTATGTACAAGGCCGCGTTCCAGTTCTACCGGTACGGCTTCACCGCCATGTTCGCGCTGGTCATCTTCTTCATCCTGCTGGGCTTCACCATTGTGTACCTGCGCGTCACCGGTGGGCTGAAATCAGCCACCGAATAGGGGAGGGTACGATGAAGAAGCAAAACGCTCTGGTTCGCTTCTACCGCTGGTTCTTTTTCCGGGCGCGCGGCGACAGCCCCTTCAAGCGGCTGATGATTCACCTGCTCCTGATCATCGCCAGCATCATCTCCGTCTACCCGGTCCTGCGCGTGGTGACCATCTCCCTGCGCCCCAACGATACG
>JAPYWT010000225.1 GCA_028276215.1 Thermoflexus sp.
CAGTGGGTCCCCGGCCGCCAGCCACATCCCCTCTATGGGCTGGACGATGACCGTCGCCCGCGCCGCCAGCCGGTCCACCGCGTCCGCCATCCACAGTTCGCCGCCCTTGCCCGTCTGGCGGGGGTCCAGAACGTCAAAAATCTCCGGCGTGAAAATGAAGTGGCCCACCTGGACCCAGTTAGAGGGCGCCGTGCCCGGTTCCGGCTTCTCTATGATGCGGGCCAGGACGTTGGTGGTGCCGGGTTTGAACTCCATACAGCCGTAGAGAGGGGTCTCTTCGTCCGGGACCTGCTGGGTGGCCAGGACCGCTGCCGGTCGGTACTGCTCGTAGGCCTGGAGCAGTTGCTGCGGCACGGGCACGTCGGCCAGGATGATGTCGTCGCCGAACATGTAGTAGAACGGTTCCCCGGGCGTGAGCCAGGGGCGGGCCGCCAGCGCGGGGGAAGCGTTGCCGTAGGGGAGCGTCTCCGGCTGGCGGACAAAGACGATGTTGGCCAGATGGGAGAGCCGCCGCACCTCCTCCAGCAACGCCCGCTTCCCCGTCGCCTCCAGGTGCCGTTCCAGGTCCGGCGCGGGGGCAAAATGCCGCTCCACCACCTCGCTCCCGCCCCGGACGACCACGATGATGTCCGTGATCCCCGAAGCCACCAGCGATTCCACGTGGTACTGGATGAGCGGGATGCCCGCGATGGGGATCATCTCCTTCGGCAGCGCCTTGGAAGCGGGCAGAAACCGGGTGCCGTATCCGGCAATAGTGATGATGCCTTTCATGTGACCTCCGGGGATGAGTCTGTCGTTATTGGTTGGTAGGACAACTGCGAGCAGTTGTCCTGCTTAGCGACTGCGGAGTTCCACGATGAAGCGCAAACTCCGCTCCAGGTCGTCCAGGCTCTCCATCTCCAGAGAGATCAACGGGGGAGAGGGGAGAGCCCAGAGCAGCGGGAGGACGGAGGAGTAATCTATGACCCCGCCCGGTGCGTCCAGGGGCAGATGCTCATCCTCCACCCCCCGGTGGTTGTTAATGTGGCAGTGGACTATGACTTCTTTCAGCCGGGCCAGCCACCCTGTAAACGGGACGGAATCGGAATACAGATAGGCGTGCCCGACATCCAGACAGGCTCGGACGGCGGGCGAGCCCACCCAATCCAGAATGCGCCCGATCAGGTCAGGGCTGGGCTCCCACATGTTCTCCAGAGCAATCACCAATCCCAACCGCTCCGCCTCCGCGCCCATCTCGGCCCAGAACTCCACCTGCCGTTGGGTCCACCGGCGCAGATAACGGGCATTCCGAATCCAGGGGAGATAATTCGCGTGGAAGACGACATGCCGGGCACCCAACTCGGCCGCGATCCGGAGGTTGAGGAGGTACCGCTCCCGGGTGACGCGGACAATTTGCGGGTCCTCGCTGGCACTGCTCATATCGTAGAAGGCCCCGTGAAGGGCAATCTCCCCCGTAAAGCCCTCCAGCAGGCGCCGATGTTGCCCCACCAGCGATGACCAGTCGCCATCCAGCAGGCCAGGGTTATACCCGTAGGCCTGAATCTCTATGCCAACGCCGTAGTCCCGTGCCAGAGCGATGTAAGGAGCGATGTCGGGACAGGGTGTAGCAATAGCCAGACGCATGCTATCGCTGTCCTTTCCCCGCCCTCTTTACGCTACAAGTAACTATTCAGGCTTCCTCACCCCACCCCCGCCGCCCTCGGGCCGAAGGCCCTTTGGGCCGAGGCCTGCGGCGGCAGCGGCGAAGCCGCTGGGGGAGGGGTGAGGCTGAACAGTTACCGCTACAAAGAACCGGCCCCGCTTTCTTCCCGGTCCTGCATGTGAAGGTCTGCCAGGATGACCAGAACCCCCAGCAGTAGCGTGGCTTCCTGGAGGGGAGGGACCCACGCCTCAGCCTGATAATGAGGGCCACGGGGAGGACGCCGGATGGCACCCACCGGTTCCCCCCATCCGTGCTCCTCCTTCTCCGCGACCTCTTCCAGTCGGGCAAGGTCCAGTTCGGCCACATCCACCATCCCGATGTCGGCAACCCCGGCCTCCGCCTCCCCCTCGGGTGCTGGCACGTAAGGAAAGATTTCGTAGAACCGTTCACCGAATCGGCTTCCCCTGGCAATGTACGAAGCCCCTTCCCACTGGAACAGATAGCGGGGTAACCGCAGGAGGAGCATATCCACCAGTTCCCACTGTTCCGCGACCACCGCCAGCGGGGTTTCCTGGTCTTCCAGGATCATCGCGTACTCTCCTCCCCAGGGCCAGCGGGAAAGGTCCGGCGGCTCCACCCGGCCCACCGGCTTCCGGTCTGGGCCGAAAAGGGTGATCTGCCGGGTGGGGTTGGGGAGGAAGAGGCCCGTCGGCTCGGCCAGGTACAGCGTCCGGTCGGCCTCATCGGTGATCCGGTAGCGGTACACCTGATGTTCTGAAAAGGACTCTTTGTATATCCGAATCATATCCCTTCTACCGATGGTCGCTCCATCCCGCCTGACGAAGCAACGCTTCGGCGGCAGCGCGGTTCACCTCCCGGAACTGAGTGCCGGGCTGAGGGGGACCCACAATCCCCTTTTCCTCCAGCAATTCAATGATGCGGGCGGAGCGGGTATATCCGATGCGCAGCCGTCGCTGGAGGAGGGAGACCGAGGCCCGGTTCTCCGCCAGCAGGACCGCCACCGCATCGGGAATCAGGTCATCCTCAAAGAGGGCGGGAGGGGGAGCCAGGTCGGGCCGGAGGGGCAACTGGACCGGTCGCGCCCCCTCGGCGGGCCCAGCGGGCATCGGTGCGGGCGGTGGCGGCGGCGCGGCTCCTTTCCAGTACCCGATCAGCCGCTGCAACTCGGCATCGGAGACGAAGGCGCCCTGCAGGCGGATGGGTTGGGGCGAATCGGGGGGCATGAAGAGCATGTCCCCTCGTCCCAGCAGCCGCTCGGCCCCCGGCATATCCAGGATAACCCGCGAGTCCACCGACGACGCGACCGCGAAGGCGATGCGGGCCGGGAAGTTGGCCTTGATTAAGCCGGTCACCACGTCTACGCTGGGACGCTGGGTGGCGATAATCAGGTGGATACCCGTCGCCCGCGCCATCTGCGCCAGGCGGCAGATGGCCTTTTCCGTCTCCTGGGGGGCCAGCATCATCAGGTCGGCCAACTCGTCCACCACCACCACAATGTACGGCAGACGCTTGAGGTCCGGACGGGCGGGGACCACCCGTTCGTTGTAGTCCACGATGTCCCGCGCACCGGCGGCGGCGAACTGTCGGTACCGGCTGTCCATCTCCCGCAGAACCCAGCCCAGCGCGCCGACCACCCGCTCCATGTCCACCACCACCGGCACCAGGAGATGCGGGATGCCGTTGTACGGGGTCAATTCCACCCGCTTCGGGTCCACCATCAACAGTTTCAGGTCGTCCGGGGTGTTCTGGAGCAGGAGCGCGGTCAGAATCGCGTTGATGCAGACGGATTTGCCGGAGCCGGTGGTTCCGGCGATGAGCAGGTGGGGCATCGCGCGCAGGTCGGCTACATACGGCGCTCCGGAGACGTCCTGGCCCAGCGCCAGCCGGAGCGGAGAGGAGACCCGTTCCCACGCCTCGCTCTCTATGATGTCCCGCAGGGCGACCAGCGCGACCTCTTCGTTGGGCACCTCAATCCCCACCAATCCCTTATTGGGCACGGGGGCCTGGATGCGGATGGAACGGGCCGAGAGGGCCAGCGCCAGGTCGTCGGCCAGGCTGGCGATTTTGGCGACCTTCACGCGGGTCTCCTTGCCCCGACTGTTGGCCACGAAGAGCGGTTCCACGCCGAACTGGGTGACGACCGGCCCCCGGTTGATTTCTTTCACCTTGACCGGCGCTCCCAGGCTGGCCAGAGTTTCCTCAATAATTCGCACCTGCTGCCGGATCAGTTCCTGGTTGAGGTCCTGCTCGCTTCCCGGCTCCAGAATCTGGTCTATCGGAGGGAGTTGCCAGAGGGCACCGCCGCCGAGGACGCGCGGAGGGGAGGCTTCCGCTACAGGAGTCGGGGACTGGAGGGAGGCAGGACGGGGGGCTGCTGCCGGGCGAGGCGAGGGAGCGGTGGGGGATTCCCGAACGTTCGGCGCGGCCGGTCGGGCCGGTGCGGCGGGCGGGGGGGTAGAAGGGCGGGGGCGGGGACGCCGTTCCCCCTGTTGCTGGAGCCACGAAGCCCCGGCCCGAACCATCTCCGCTGGGGAGACACCCAGTACAAAAAAGACGCCCAGCAGCCAGACGACCAGGAGCACCAGCGCGGTGCCGGCACCGCCCATTCCCTCTACCAGATAGGTTGCCAGGTACCGACCGAGATGCCCCCCACCGTACCCCCGGTCCGCCAGCGCTTGAGGGGACAGGCGGGTCAGCCAGAGGCCCAGAAAGTGGGCGGTGACCAGAAAGGCCAGGAAGAGCATCAGGGTTCCCGCCACCTGTTCCGGCTCCGGGCGCGGGGCGCGGTCGCCGAAGCGGCGGAGGATCAGGTAGAGGCCGACCGCGCCTATAAAGACGGGCACGAAGTAGACCCCCCAGCCGAAGGTGCGGCCCAGGAGTTGCACCCAGAATCCCAGGAGGGCGCCTCGCTGGGCAGAGAACAGCGCCAACACCGTCAGTGCAGCAACGACGAGCAGGGAGTAGCCCAGAATATCCAGTTGGGCATCCCGGCTCAGTCGGACGCGCGGCTCTGGAGCGCGCTCGGGCCGCTTTTTCTTCCCTTTGCTTTTGCCCTTCCGGGCAGTCTTTCTGGCTGATCCCATTTCCTGGTGGTCAGAGAGTGTGGCGGACTCGTACACCTTTGTGAATCATCCCCACTCCCGGTTAAGGAAATTATAGCATATCTTGAATCCCCCGCAACATTGAGGGGTGGGGATGGTTCAGAATTGGTTGACACTTTCTGATCTCCAAATCTTCCTGGCCCCTCACCCCCCTTTGTCCCCCCTTGGCCTGCGGCCAGGGGAGAGGGGGGATTGAAGAG
>JAPYWT010000224.1 GCA_028276215.1 Thermoflexus sp.
GGTCGCCCGGATGATCCAGGCGGCCCTTCAGACGGGACTGGTCGGGAACGGGGACCGGGTGGTGCTGACGGCGGGTGTCCCCTTCGGCGGCGAGGGCCGCACCAACATGCTGCAGGTCCACACTGTGGGGGAGTAGGTCAGATGGACCGACTGGAAGTTATCGGCGAGGAAATCCGGGCCGACCTCTCCGCCCGCGACGCGGCGCGGGATGAGGCCCTCCGCCGCTCCCGCGAACTGGTCCGCCTCTGCGCCACCGCCATCCGCGCCATCCACCGGGAGGAGTGGGACGCCGCCGGGCAGTTGCTGGCCCAGGCCGATGGCGTCGCCGCCGGGATGGTGGACGCGGTGGCGGCGTACCCGGACCTCCTCTACGCCGGTTACGTCCAGGACGGGCTGAAGGAACTGGCGGAGGCTCACCTGGTGCTGGCGATGGTGACCGGCGCGCCGCTCCCGGAGCCGGCCGCGCTGGGGGTCTCCTCCGCCGTCTACCTCAACGGGTTGTGCGAGGCGGCCTCCGAACTGCGGCGGCGGTGCCTGGACCTGCTGCGGCAGGACCGGCAGGAGGAGGCGGAGCGATTGCTCTCGGTCATGGAGGCCGTCTACGACCTGCTGATGACCTACGATTTCCCCGATGTGGTGACCGGCGGCCTGCGCCACCGGGTGGACCAGTTGCGGGGGGTGCTGGAGCGGACGCGCGGGGATGTGACCCAGGCCCTCCTGCAGGGCCGACTGCTGGCCGCATTGACTCGTTGACGTGCCAGGCATGTCTGTAAGCGATGATGAGTCTACTGCAGAAAGGTGTTCACCGCCGAGGCGCAGAGGACTTAGAGACAATACTAGGAAAACTCTGCGCTCTCGGCGTCTCTGCGGTGAGTTTTTGCAGATGAAAGAGACAGCAGACCGCATCATCCGGGCCAGTGAGATCGGGCAGTACATCTTCTGCGCCCGTGCCTGGTGGCTGGGAGCGGTGGAGGGAGTGCCCTCCGCCCACCGGGAGGAGATGGACGCCGGGGAGAGCGCACACCGTCAGCACGGGCGGCGGGTACGCGCGGCCGTCGTCCTCTCCCGCCTGGCCTGGGCACTGCTGGCGCTGGCCCTCTTCCTGGCCGTTCTGGCCCTCCTGGGGCGGTGGTGATCGCACTGGCCCTTTTTCTGCTTCTGGTCGGGGCGGTCCTCCTCTGGCTGGCCCGGCGTCTGCGGGCCCGCTCCGGACTGCCCGCCGGACGGGTGGTCGCCGCCGACGTGGGGCCGTGGCGGCGGCTGGACCGCCCCCTCTTCTCCCGCCGCCACGGGCTGACCGGTCGCCCGGACTACGTCGTGGCCGACGGCGCAGACCTGATCCCGGTGGAGGTCAAATCCGCCCGCGCGCCGGCCCGCCCGTATGCCTCCCATGTCCTCCAACTGGCCGCCTACTGCCTCCTGGTCGCCGAGACCTCCGGCCGACGCCCGCCCTACGGCATCCTCCGCTACGCCGACCGCACGTTCCAGATTCCGTACACGCGGGAACTGGAGGAGCAACTGCTGGAAGTTCTGGAGGCGATGCGGGAGGACCTGGCGGCAGGGGACGCGCCGCGCCGTCACCAGGACCCGCGCCGCTGCGCGGCGTGCGGGTACCGGGAGGTCTGCGAGGAGGCGCTGTAGAGGACAACTGCAAGCAGTTGTCCTACATCAGAGGGTTCGCCACCAGGCGACGATGCGGGGGCCGACGGGCCGGAATCCGAACCGTTCGTAGAGGCACCGGGAGGAGCGATTGTCCTCCTGGGTGTTCAGCGTCACCTCTTCCACCCCCTTCTCCCAGAGCCGCGTCAACACCGTCCGGAGCAGAAAAGCCCCCACTCCCTGCCGCTGAAACAGCGGCGCCACGGCCAGACGACCGATGTGGGCGCCGTGGTCGGCGGGGCGGGCCTCCACGTAGCCGATGAGGAGGCCGTCCCGCTCCGCCACCAGGAAGCAGGCCGCCTCCTGCCGGATGCGTTCCAGGGTGGCCGCGCTGAACCACCACGGGGGCGGGAAGGCCTGGTGGTCCAGGCCCGCCAGCGCGGGGATGTCCTCCGCTGTGGCCGGGCGGACGGAGCAGGGAGGGCCCGGCGGCGCCGGTGGCAGGCGCCGGTCATCCTTCACCAGCGAGACCAGACGGGCGAGGGGATGAAACTCCCGGGCGCGCAGGGCCTCCCCCAGCCAGCCCCCCACATCGGTCCAGGCCAGCATGCGGGCATTCAGCGCCTGCAGCGGGGGCTCCAGGCGGGGGAGGGTGGCGTCCAGCCAGAGGCCGGCGGGGATTTCGGGGGCCAGCACGCCGAGCCGGACCCAGGCCACGGGGCTGTCGTCAGGCAGGGCCAGCAGCGCGCCGACGAGTCGGTCATCGGCGAAGGCCAGCAGGAAGGTCTCCGCCCCCAGGTACTCCTCCCACCACCAGGAGCGGACGCAGGGGCGGGCACTTCGGGCCAGCAGCCGCCGGATGGCGGCCTCGTCGGCCGGGACGGCGGGGCGGATTCCTAACAGACCACGGACCATAGACCACAGACCACTGACCACAGACCACCTGAATGGCACACGGATGGACACGGATGGCACGGGTTTTCACGGGTTCTATCCGTATCCATCCGTCCAACCCGTGTTCATCCGTGTGCTGTTGAATCGGACACGGATGACACGGATGGTACGGGTTTTCACGGGTTCTATCCGTGTCCATCCGTCCAACCCGTGTTCATCCGTGTCCCATTCTCCGACCGTCCCCCGTTATCATTCGCCAGACCTCGCGGACGCCGACTTTCGTCAGTTCGCCCACGTTGAAGGGCAACCGCCCCACCGGGACGTCCAGTTCCGTCTTGTCGCACACGGTGGAGGTGTTGGCGCGGTCAATCTGGGGCTTCAGGCGCAGCATCTCCCGCTCCACCTCCTCCGGCGAGGATGTCGCCAGCAGGCGGTCTATGTGGGCCATCAGCGCGGTCGCCTGCCGGATGCGCTCCTCTGTCTCCGCCGCCTTCTCCGGGGAGATGATCCCGTAGCGGGCCTTCAGTGCGTTCAGCCGTCGGCCCGCCTCGTAGGTCGTGGCGGCAATCGTATCCCGGTCCATCCAGACCGTCTCGTAGGAGAGGATGTGCTTCCAGGTGGGGGCCAGCAGGGCCCGCCGGTGGTCCTCCAGCGTCCGGCAGAAGAGACGGTAGCCGAACCGGTCCGGGTGCTCAAAGGCCGGGCTCCCCGGGTCCAGGAATGGGGCCAGCGGGGCAGTGAAGGGGACCAGCCGCCGGTCGCCGCCCAGTTTCTGCAAAAGGTGCTCGCAGTAGTCCACCGTCTCCAGGGCCGAGGCGGCGGTCTGCTTCGGCAGGCCGATCATGAAGAACAGGTCAAAGCGACGGCACCCGACGTCCAGGCAGTTGCGCACCGTCTCCTCAATCCCCTCGTTGCTATAGCCCTTGCCCAGGGCCTGGCGGACGGTCGGGTCGTGGGAGTCGGGGGAGAATTCCACGATGAAGTCGGGCAGGGCGGCGGCCAGTTCCTCGGCGTAATCGCGGGGGACGGGCCAGAAAAACTCCAGCATGAAGGGGCCGGGGACGCCCTGGACGGCGCGCAGGAAGCGGCGGGCGTAGTCCATTCCCGCCAGACGGAGTTCGCCCAGGATGAAGATGGGGCCCTTGCTCAGCCGACGCGCCTCCCGCACGTCCCGCGCCAGGTCCTCCGGGTCGCGGAAGGCCGGGCGCTCCCGCCCGGACATGCGGACATGCCCCTCGGCGCACCCCCCGCAGACGGAGCAGTGCTGGGTACAGCCGCGCACCGTCAGCGTGGCCATGATGGGGTATTCCAGCCAGTGGGCGAAGGGCACGCAGGAGATGAGGTCCCGGTCCCGGATGACGGAGCGGACCATCTGCAGGAATCCGGGGCGGATGTGGCTCAGGTCGGCGGGGAGGTAGGTCTGGGGGTTGACGTGAATCTCCCCCCGGGCGTCCTTCCAGGTCAGGTTGGGGACGTCCACCGGTTCGCGGCCGTCCCGCAGGCATTCCAGCAACATCCGCAGGGGCTCCTCGGTGGAATCGCCGCGCACGATGTAGTCCACCTGGGGGTAGCGGATGAGTTCGTCGTGGTAGTAGGTGGCGGAGAAGCCGCCGAAGATGATGGGCGTCCCGGGGTGGTGCTCCCGGACGATGCGGGCGACCTCCAGCGCGCCCTGGGCGTGGGGGAGCCAGTGGAGGTCTATGCCGAAGGCGCGGGAGGGGTGGCGGGCGATGAACCGCTCCGCGTCAAACCGGTCGGAGCGGACCATCCGCACGGCCAGGTTGACGATGCGGGTGCGGAAGCCGTGGCGTTCCAGGTAGTCCGAGAGGGCAGCGAAGCCGATGGGGTACATATCGTAGATGGGGGTGGACGGGACGACGTCGGAGATGGGGCCCCAGAGGGTGGCCCGCCGCCGGAAGTCGTAGAGGCTGGGGGGATGGAGGAAGGTCAGGTCAGGGACGGACATTCAGGACGCCTCCGGGTGAGGAATGACGCAGATGAAGCGCAGGACGCCCGGGCCGGTGTTGCGGTAGCCGTGGCGCTCGTTCGGGGGGATGTAGAGGGCCACGCCGGGCCGCATGGGGACTTCCCCCTCCGGCCCCTGGGCGACCCCTTCGCCCTCCAGGACGAAGATTTCGTGCTCGTACGGATGCTGGTGGGGGGCGAAGACGGCCCCCGGGGCGAACTCTATGACCCGCATGGCGAAGTTGGGCGCGCCCTGGGGCTTGCCAATCACCCAGCGGATGGTGATGCCTTCACCGGCCACTTCGGCCGGAACGTCGCGGTAATCCCGGTAAAGCATGGTTCCTCCTGGTAAGATATGGGTTGTCGCAATTTTCCGCCCGACGCTAAAGCGTCGGGCTGATGTTGCTGTCAAGTCTCTTAAAATCGTACCGGGGGCAGAAGCCCAAAGTCCTGAAAAACCGTACCTCCAGAGTGCCGTAACGGCTGAGACTGGCTGCGCTCACCGG
>JAPYWT010000226.1 GCA_028276215.1 Thermoflexus sp.
CCGTTTGACCCGTTCCGGCTGGGCAGTGGGTTTATCTATTTTGTTCAGGGCGACGATGATGGGCACGCGGGCGGCGCGGGCGTGGTTGATGGCCTCCACCGTCTGGGGCATCACGCCGTCGTCGGCAGCGACGACCAGGATGGCGATGTCGGTGGTCTGCGCGCCGCGCGCCCGCATGGCGGTGAACGCCTCATGCCCCGGCGTGTCCAGGAACGTGATGAGGCGCCCGTTGTGCTCCACTTGATAGGCGCCGATGTGCTGGGTGATGCCCCCCACCTCTCCGGCGGCGACGTCCGTCCGGCGGATGGCATCCAGCAAGGAGGTCTTCCCGTGATCCACGTGGCCCAGGACGGTGACTACCGGGGGCCGGGGGCGCAGGTTCGCCGGGTCCTCCTGGGCGTACAGCCGTTCCCAGAGCGGAGTGGGGCCCGACAGGGCCTCTTCTTCTTCGGGGACGGCGACCTTCTCTTCGCGCGGCTCAAACCCCATTTCTGAGGCCACAATGGCGGCCGTCTCGTAGTCAATCGTCTGGTTAATCGTGGCGATAATGCCGTCATACATTAACCGTTTGATGACGTCAATGGGACTGACGCCCATGAGTTGGGCCAATTCACGGACCGTCAGGCGGGCCGGTATTTCAATGACTCGGTTGTTTTTATCTGGCATAACTCCTCCTTTCGGGCCCGCGGCTTATTTATGTTTGCCACGAATTGCACGAATTTGCACGAATTATAAAAAATATTCGTGTCAATTCGTGAAATTCGTGGCAAAATTATCCGTGTCCTATTCCGGCGACGCGTCGGTCTCCTCCAGGCGCTCCGGCAGGGACTGGGCGTAGGCCCGCAGAGCGTCCACCGTGGCCTCGTCCAGGGTAGTGCGCAGGGCCGTATCCAGCCGACGCCGCTTCAGCGCCTCCTCCCAGCAGACCCGCTGGGCGCAGAGATAGGCGCCCCGCCCGCTCTGTTTGCCCCTTTCGTCCACCCGGACCTCTCCCTCCGGGGTGCGGACGATGCGGATGAGGGCCCGCTTCGGGCGCACCGTGCGGCACGCCACACACGTGCGCTGCGGGATATGCTTGCGTCGGCCTCCTGGTTTGCCCATCGCGTCTCCAAAGTTCTCACACCAAGACACAGAGACACAAAGATTTTTTCCTTCGTGTCTTTGTGTGAGGCTATCTCAAAACTCTTCCCAATCCTCCCCGCGCCGCCGGTGCTTGCGGATGGCCACGGCGCGGCCCAGTTCCTCGTCGTAGATGTACTCCCGGCGGGGCTTCTTATGCCGCTTGGGCGGTTTCCGTCCCAGTTTCCGCTCCACAACCTCTTCCTCTTCCCACTCCTCCGCCTCTTCTTCCACTTCCACTTCAAACGCGGGAACCGCCTCCTCAGCGACCACCGCCGGTTCCGCAGGCGGGGCAACCGGCGCCGCTGGGGCCTCCTCCGGCACAACGACCGGCGCCGGAATCTCCACAACGGCAGGCGCCTCTTCCTGAACGGGCAGCGGTTCGGTCGGGGCCGGCTCCTCGGGCAGGAGCACGGGCTCCACCGGGACTCTCGCTTCAGGTATCAACACGGGCCCTGCAGGGACTTCCTCTTCAGGCAGGAACTCGGGCTCAGCGAGCACCGCCTCTTCGGGGAGCGGCGAGGGCTCCACCGCCACCTCTGCAACGGGAACGGGCATCGCCGGAACTTCTTCCGCCACCACAGACGGCGCCTCCACGCTGGGGACCCCCTCTGTGACGGGGGCCGCTGGCCCGGGGGCGGCCTCCGGCGCCGGGGCCTCCTCTGCTGGCGCCGCTACCGGGGCAAGGAACGGCGCCAGCGCCTCGCGAATCTCCGTCAACACGCGGGCGCCGATGCCCTCCAGTTTCAGCAACCCCTCCTCACCCTCCGCCAGCCGCTCCATCAACAAACCCACACTGGTCAGTCGGTGCCGCTCCAGATGCTTCTGGGTGCGCTCGCTCAGGCCCAGTTCGGAGATAGGAATCTGGTACGTATGAACAGGGATACGGGCGCGAGCCTCCCGAATCGCCGCCTCGCGCGCCCGGCGCTCCTCCTCGGCCGCCGTCGGACGGGCCTTCGCCGGTTTCCGGCGGCCCTTGCGCGTCCGCTTCTGGTCCAGAAGATGGTTCCGGACCTTCTCCACCACCTGGCGGATGACCAACAGTTCCTCGGCCGTGTAGGGCGTCTTTTCCTGATTGCGGCGGGACAGTGCCGCCTCCACCTGCGGCACCAACTCCGCCGTCGGGCCCAGGGCAGTGAGAAGGTCCGGGTCCGTCTTGATCTGGCGGAGCACCCACTGGATCGCTTCGGTGGCGCTCTGGATGTCCACGCGCCAGCCGGTCAGTTTGGCCGCCAGGCGGGCGTTCTGCCCGCTCTTGCCAATCGCCAGCGATAACTGGTCATCGGGGACGACGACGTAGGCAATGGGCTCCGTGGAATCATCATCCAGGACCACGCTGAGGACCCGGGCCGGGCTCAGCGCCTTCGCGATGAACGTCACCGGGTCGGGGCTCCACTCAACGATGTCCACCTTCTCGTTGCCCAGTTCCCGCAGGATGGACTGGATGCGCGTCCCCCGCACGCCAATGCAGGAGCCCACCGGGTCCAGCCCGGGCTGCCGGGAGAAGACGGCGACTTTGGAACGGGAGCCCGCTTCCCGGGCAATGGCCTTGATCTCTATGGCGCCGCTCTGAATCTCCGGCACCTCCAGTTCCAGCAGTCGCTGGAGCATCTTCTTGTGGCTCCGGGAGACGATGATCTGCGGGCCGCGCGGGGTTTTACTCACCTCCAGCACGTAGACCCGAATCCGGTCGTGGACGTTGTAGTTTTCTCCCGGTACCATCTCCTTGCGCGGCAGTATGGCCTCGGTGCGTTCCAGATGCAGGATGACCCCCTGCGGGGTCACGCTCTGGACGACGCCCTGGACCAGTTCCCCTTCCTGCTCTGCCAGACGGGTATAGCGGACCTCGCGCTCGGCTTCCCGGATACACTGCATGATGCGCTGGCGCGCGGCCTGGGCCGCGATGCGGCCGAAGTCATTGGGGGTACTATCCACCATCACCGTCTCCCCCAACTGGACGTTCGGATTGATCCTCCGCGCCTCCTCCAGCGAAATCTCCACCTGGGGGTCAGTGACCTCGGCCACAACGCGCCGTTCAGCGAAGATGCGCGTCTTCCCGGTCTCCAGGTCAATCTGCGCGGTGATATTCTGGTAAGGAGGCGCGCCCACATCCCGCCGGTAAGCGGAGACGATGGCCGCGCAGATGGCTTCCATCACCACCTCTCGCGAGAGATTCCGCTCGGCGCAAATCTGATTGAAGGCCAGCAGCAGTTCGCTTTTCATACCCGAAAGTTCCTCCCAAACGCAAGGCCCTATATGTGAAAGAAAGTGGGTTGGAGCCCACTTTCCTTCATCCATCAATACCCGTTGTCTGAAGATATTATAGCATACGTAGGGGATTTTCGCAAATCCACCGATGGTGTATAATTCTCCCAACGGAGGGTAGAGTATGAATCAAAATGCCGACCTGTTCAACCACTTTGAAGCCCTGACTTTTGACGACGTCCTGGTCGTCCCCGGCTACAGCGAAGTGCTCCCCGCCCAGACCGACGTCAGCGTCCAGTTGACCCCCACCATCCGGCTGAACATCCCCATCCTCTCCGCAGCGATGGACACGGTGACGGAAGCACCGATGGCCATCGCGCTGGCCCGGGAGGGAGGACTGGGGGTCATTCACCGGAACATGTCCCCGCAGGCACAGGCCCGGGAGGTCGCCCGGGTCAAACGGTCCCAGTCCGGGATGATTGTGGACCCCATCACCCTCCCCCCCACCGCCACGGTCCGGCAGGCCGAAGAGATCATGGCAACGTACCACATCAGCGGGGTCCCCATCACCGATGAGCAACACCACCTGGTCGGCATTCTCACCAACCGGGACATCCGCTTTCTGGAGGCGGAGGACCTGGACCGCCCGGTCAGCGACTTTATGACCCGCGCGCCGCTCATCACTGCTCCGATAGGGATCACCCTGGAGGAGGCGAAGGGCATCCTCCAGCGGCATCGCATAGAGAAACTGCCGCTGGTGGACGAAGCGGGGGTCCTGCAGGGGCTGATCACGGTGAAGGACATCCTGAAGGCCCGCCAGTACCCCAACGCGGCCCGGGATGCCCAGGGGCGGCTGCTGGTCGGCGCAGCGGTCGGTGTGGGGGACGACCTGGAGGAGCGGACCCAACTGCTGGTGGACGCCGGGGTGGACATCGTGGTGATAGACACGGCCCACGGCCACTCGGAGGGAGTCATCCGGGCCATCCGGCGCATCCGCCACCACTGGCCCGACCTGCCCATCATCGCCGGGAACGTGGTGACGGCGGAAGGGACCGAGGCGCTCATCCGCGCGGGCGCCGACGTGGTCAAGGTGGGCGTTGGGGCCGGGTCTATCTGCACGACGCGCGTCGTCGCCGGGGCGGGGATGCCCCAGGTGAGCGCCATCTACGCCTGCGCGCAGGTTGCCGTCCCTGCCGGAGTCCCCATCATTGCGGACGGCGGGATCAAATACAGCGGGGACATCGTTAAGGCCATCGTCGCCGGAGCGTCGGCGGTGATGTTAGGGAACCTGCTGGCGGGGCTGGACGAGGCGCCGGGGGAAATCGTCTTCTACGAGGGGCGGCGGTTCAAGGAGTACCGGGGCATGGGAAGCCTGGGGGCCATGCACGGTTACGGGCGGGACCGCTACGGTTCCGGGCAGACCCCCGGCGGGAAACTGGTGCCCGAAGGGGTAGAGGGACGGGTGCCCTACAAGGGCCCCCTTCACGACTACATCTACCAACTGGTGGGCGGCCTGAAGGCCGGTATGGGCTACGCGGGCGCGGCCACGCTGGAGGAGTTACGGCAGCGGGGGCGGCTGGTCCGCATCACCCACGCGGGCCTGATAGAGAGCCACCCTCACGACGTCGTCATCACC
>JAPYWT010000017.1 GCA_028276215.1 Thermoflexus sp.
TTCCGCAGTCTGCTTGGCAAATGTTTTCCAGTCCTGGAGTGAAGTGGGCGATGCAGGTAAAAGAATCGAATCAGTAGAGCCAACAATCCTCAAGGTACCGTACCCTCTCCTTGACCTCAATCCTACTCCCCCAAAAGTGACGGTCATACGCAGCGCCGCAATGGCTGCTTTCCAGATTTCCTGACTGACGTGATGAGGTGTGGAAAGCGTTAGCTCGAATCGCTGTCCCGCTCGAATTGCCTGACGCGAGCCAGCCTCTCTACCCTCTTTGTGGGGAAGTATCTTCTCGGTGTTACTTTGCAGTTCGCCGCCAAGTGGTCTCAAGCGAACGTGGATGGGCGAACCAAAGTCAGTGCTTCCAAACACGCTGCTTTCGAGATCATGCAAGGCTTTGAGGTTGTCATCTCCAATCACCCCTCCCAGCGCTGCCCGCAACCAATATCGCATCGCCCCGCGAAACGCCGGCCCCCGCAACTCCGGCGCGCCGCGCGGGTCGGCTCCGCCCAAAAACAGCGGCGTCACCGTTTCCAGCGTCACGGTTAAACTCCTGCTTCCACCCATCTTTCCCTCCTTGGCATTTCTAGTTGGACTTTGGACAAACCGGAAAGGGCCAGGGTAGACACCCACATATGGGTTCAGATGAGCATAAATCACCCATATGTATACCAAAACAATTTCTATAAAATCCAGCCTGGCAAGTTAGTCCAAAGTCTGGTGATGAACGGTGACGGCAACATTTTACCCTAACATGTTTCCTTCCGCAACAGAGAAATCTCTGATTCCGATCAGAGTTTTTTCTGAGGACACAGTTCAGAGAGCCAGATGGGATTGCGTTGGCCACCGGGGCGATGATAGCCCAATCGGGCAGGACACAGAGAACAAAAAAGCGGCCCCGCCGGATTGACGGGAGCCGCCTTCTGGGGTATGCTACGGGTGAACCTCCTCTTCCTCAACCCGGAGCCGCTGGACAATTCGGGGGTAAGTCAGGACGTGAACCAGTTCCTCCAGCAAATACAGCGAAGTCACCAGCGTAAAGCGCCCTTCCAGCCAAGCATGTAATTACCTACCACAAGGGCACAAAGTACTCACAAAGGACACAAAGGGATAAAATATCATCCTTCGTGCCCTTTGTGCGGCCTTCGTGTCCTTCGGGGTTTTTATGAAACGGTTCTTGGGTAGGCAGTTACGGTTCGTAATCTCTACACAAATTATACCAGAAAACGACCCAACAGGCAAAGCCACTTGTTTGAGAAGATAACAAAACCAGGCCTTCTGGTCCGGCCCTTACGAATCCCCCCACGTCCCGTTTCCTCCAGGGGCACCCCCGGCAGACGGCCCCGGATGCGGTCCAGCACCTGGAAGCGGGCCTCCTGTTCCGCGATCAACCGCTTGTACATCTCCACCGGGATAATGGCGACCATCGGCCCCTCCTCGGCCCCCCTGCTCCCTGCGACCTGCGCCCTGCGCCCTGCTCCCTGCTACAGTTCCTCCACCATCTCCTGCACCCGCCCCGCATCCGGATGCAGATAGCGGGCCGTGGTAGAAAGGTTGGAGTGCCCCAGCACCGTCTGCAGCGTCGTCAGGTCGCCCCCCGCCTGCAGAAAGCGGGCGGCATGGGGCTGCAGATCAAAGGGGGTGACGTTCATCGGGGGGGACATCGCGGCCGATTACTTGTAACTGAGAGAGCCAGATGAGCCCGAGTGTCTTCCCGGTCCGGAAGGACGGTAGCGGACGCGTGAGCGGAGGCTGCTACAGCCAGCATCAGGCGGTTCAGGCGACCAGGGTAGCGCGGTCTGGTCAAACGAAAAGGTTGGGGGCAGGCGGCCGCGCCGCCTGCCCCCAACCTTTCCTCCGCGCGCAGTAACAGGCGCCTACCCCACCCCGACCACCGCCCCGACCGGAAGAGCCCCCCGGCTGTGGACGACAACGGCCCCGAGGGTCTCCTGAGCGCTCAGTTGCGGCTGAACCACGGCCAGCCAGGCCGCGCGCGGGGCGTAGAGGCGGGCCAGCGCCGCCCAAAGGTAGAGGGGGAGTTTCCCGCTGAGGATGAGCCCCTCCGCAGGCGGGGCCGGGACCACCGTCCCCTCCATCTCGGTAATATCCAGATAGGCGTCCGGAAGGGAGAACTCCATCCGGGCAACGGACGGCCCCTCCCACCCCACCCGTACCTGCAGAGGGCCGGATGAGGGAGTCCCCGCGCGGAGAGCGGGCGGCGCCGTCCACCCCAGCCGGACGTCAAAGAGGTAGAAAGGGGCCGGGAGCGCGTGGACGGCCAGGGCCGCGTAGAGCCAGTTCGGCCCCCGACCGTAGAGGGCCAGCGGCTCCTTCGCCGGGAGGTAGTCCAGGACCCACCCCAGGTCCCCCGGAAGCCACCGGTTGGGGTCACGGCCCCGCTGCCGGGCCAGCCGCTCCAGGTCCACCGCCAGTTCGGCCGGCGCCGCCTCCATGTGGCGACGGTAGAGGTCCGGCGCGAGGGGCCGGAAGAGGGCCTCCAGCCGCCCCACCAGCGCGTCAAAGGCCGGGCCCCGGGCCAGACTCCCCCGCTCCAGCCCCGCCAGAACCCCCCGCACCACCGGCTCCGCCGCCTCCAGACGGTCCTCCCCCCGCAGGTCGGAGCGGAGGTCCGCCAGGAGGACCAGGCCGTGGGCGGCGAAGCGGTCCGCCCACTCCCGCCGGGCCTCGTCGGACGGGGTGAGCAGAACGCCGTGGGTGCACTCGTCCAGAATGGACTCCTGCTCCCGCGTCGGGAGGCCTCCCATGTCCACGATGAGGGGGAGGTGACGGCGGGCGATGTCCCGCCGCAGCGGGCCCAGCCAGCGGTCGCTCACGGCCCCTTTGACCCGCAGGTGGCGGACCAGGTCCTGCTCCCCCTCGTGGAACCAGTCCCCCTCCCCATCCGGCGGGTACGCCCGCAGGAGGTAGTGGGGGACGTCCCGGGCCCGCAGGGCGCGGGTCAGGCTGTAGGCCAGGACCGATTTGCCGCTGTGGGGCGGCCCTCCAATGGCAACGGCAGGCAGAGGGTTGTAGGTCGTCATTTGCGTCTACTCCGTTCCGGTCTATAATTCAGGGAGCACGTCGCAGGTCGCACGTCGCAGGGAGCAGGGTCGCAGGTCGCACGTCGCAGGTTTCATCCCCCCTTCGGGAACGCTGGATGCGGACGGTCGCCTCTTCGCCGGTCGGGAAGGTTGCATTGGTGACAATGGGCGGGCAGGCCCAGGTGGTCACGTTCGCCGTGGACGGCCTGCTGGCGATGGGCGAATCGCTTTCCAGAGTGCTGGTCCTCCATCTTTCCCCGGAAGACCCCCGGGTGCGCCGGGCACTGAGCCAGTTGAGCGCGGAGTTTGCGGGCGGGCAGTACCGGGGCCGCCCCCTGGAGTTCCGCCACATCCCCCTGCAGGCCCTGGGACGACCGCTGACGGCCATCACCGACGGTGCGGAAGCGGAGGCGGTCTGGACACTGGCGCGGGACCTGGTGGCCGCGCTGAAGGAGGAGGGCCGGACGCTGCACCTCTGCATCGCGGGCGGCCCGCGCCTGCTGGCGCTGACGCTGACGACGGCGGCGATGTTCCACTGCGACCACCAGGACCGTCTCTGGCATCTCTACACGCCCCCGGAGTTCCTGGCCCAGGCGCGCGAGGGGGCCATCCTCCACGCCCCGCCGGAGGCCGGAGTTCGCCTCATCCCCGTCCCCCTGGTCCCCTGGGGGGCCTACTTCCCCGCGCTGCGGGCGCTGGCCCGTCCCCCCGCCGCCGCGCCGACGCTGGCTCCGGAGGACGCCGCCGCCTGCGCCGCCGTCTGGGCCCGCCTGACGGAGCGGCAGCGGGAGGTCCTGCGGGCCCTGGCTTCCGGCCTCTCCCTCCAGGACGCCGCCGAGCAATTGGGCATGACGTTGAAGACGCTGGACAGCCATAAGAGCCAGATTCTGGCGGAGTGCCGTATCGCCTGGGGAATCCCCGAGGACGTCCGCCTCAACTACCACTTCCTGCGGGAGAAATTCGCCCCGTGGATTTCGGTAGCCGTCAGCCGGTAGTCGTCAGCCGTTAGCCGGTAGCCGTCAGTCGTTAGCCGGTAGCCGTCAGCCGTCAGTGGTCAGTCGTCCGTCGTCCGTCGTCTGTCGTCTGTGGTCTGTCGTCTGTCGTCTGTCGTCCATCGTCCAAGTATACACCATTTTCCCCGTTCGGGCATCGGAGAAACCTCTGATCGGAATCAGAGATAACTCTGTTGACGGGAGCGGCAGTATGGGTAAAATGGAGGACGGTATGCTGGTCAGTCTGGTGCTGGTGGTGGAGGCGGAGCGGGAGGCAATGTTGCCGCCGTACCTGGGACGGGCCAGCCACGCGATTTTCCTGCGGGGCGTGGCCGAACGGGACCCCGTCCTGGCCGAACGGTTGCACGCGCCGGACGAACGACGGCCGTTCACCTGCTCGTCGCTGGTGGGGGCGCGCCTGACGCGGGTGGACGGGGAACTGCGGGCGGTGGTCTCGCCGGGGCGGCCCCTGTTCCTGCGCTATACCGGGCTGACGGCGGAGGTGTCGGAGCATCTGGTGCGGTGGGCCGAGGCGCCGCCTCCGGCGGTGGAGGTGGACGGGGTGCGCCTGACCGTCCGGCAGGCGACAGTGGACCCGGCGGTCCACCCCTGGGCCGGGCAGACGACGTATCCGGCGTTGCTGAGGAAAACCCTGCCGACGGGAGAGCCCCTGCCCCGTCATCTGGAACTGGAGTTTTTCTCCCCCACGGCCTTTCACTCCGGTGGGCGGAACGTGCCCTTGCCCCTGCCGGACCTGGTCTACGGGAGTCTGCTGGAGAAGTGGAACGACTTCTCGCCGGTGACAGTCTCGCCGGAGGTGCGGCGGTTCGCCCAGGAGTGCATGGCCATCAGCCGGTACGATCTCTCCACCCGCGCGGTGCCGGGGAAGGGAGACGGGATGCAGATCGGTTTTGTGGGCTATTGCCGCTATACCCTCCTCCGGGCCGACCCGTACTGGGTGGGGGTCCTGCAGGCGCTGACGGACTACGCTTTCTACGCCGGAGTGGGGTATCAGACGACGACAGGGATGGGGCAGGCGCGAAGGAGATGACGGAATGACAAAATGACAGCATAAGAGAATCCGCACAGGAGGAGATGCGATGGAATGCATTCTGGTCGCCCTACCGTTTATCCTCGGCCTTGTCGCCCTGATTCAATGGCTGATTGGCAACGAGGAAGGCACCCGCCGGACCGAGGATGCCATCAATCAGGGCATCTCCGGCCTGGGCCGCAATCTGTTCCTATGGAAGGGCTGGATGACCACGATGCCGGAGACGACCCGGCTCACGACGGGTGGTAACCTGCTCCCTGCGCCCTGTGCCCTGCGCCTTGCGACCTGACTATTCGGAGGCCGTTATGGAAGAAAAAGATGCCATCTACCGAATCGCCCTGGCGGGCCTGCTTCACGACATCGGGAAGTTCGCCCAGCGCGCCGATGCCCCCCTGCGGGAGATCGCCGATGCCGAGGCTCGCAAAGACGTCAAATACGCCCACGCCCTGGCTGGCTACTCCTTCGTCCAGGACTTCGCCGGCGCGCTGCCTGCCGAAGTCCGAAAAGCCCTCAGTGGCGTCGTCTACCACCACGCCCCGCGCAGCGACGTGGACGAATGCATCCGCCTGGCCGACTTCCTCGCTGCTGGAGAGCGGGAAGAACTGGACGGAGACAAGGATGACCGCAAAGTTCCCTACCTGCGCTCCATCTTCGGCCGACTGGCCGGGCAGGACCTCCCCGGTTACCTGCCCCTGAAGCCCCTCCAATTTCAGCGCTCCGTCCTTTTCCCCCAGTTGCGAGAAGTTCGGGAGTGGAGAGAAGAATATCGCAACGAGTACTTCCGACTATGGGAGGAGTTTGAACGCGCCAGCCGTCCCCTGAAGGAGATTGCGGACCCGGCCTTCTTCCTGGAATTCCTCCTCCAGCGCATGCTGGAATTCACCTGGTGCATCCCGTCGGCGTACCACAACGCCGTCCCCGACATCAGCCTCTACGACCACAGCCGGATGACGGCCGCCCTGGCCGCCTGCCTGACCGCGGACCACCGCAGCGGGGAATGGTGCCGGACAGTCGGGGACGAAGACGAAGTGGCCGTCCTGGTCGCCGGAGATTTGGCCGGAATCCAGGACTTCATCTACAGCCTGACCTCTGCCGGCGCGGCCCGGACCCTGCGCGGCCGCTCGTTCTACGTCCAACTGCTGACCGAGGTGGTGGCCGACTTCATCCTGCGCCAGTTGGGACTCCCGCCGACCAACCTGATCTACGCGGGTGGAGGCAACTTTTACCTCCTGGCGGGCGTGAGCCAGCAGGAACGCCTGAAAGAAATCAGCTGCGAAGTGACCCGGCGACTGGTCATCGCCCACAAGGGGGCCGTGCACCTTACGCTGGCCTGGGCTCCTCTGAAGAAAGCGGATTTTGATCGCGCCCGCTTCCCCGACGCCTGGCGACGATTGCACGAAGAGTTCCTCCTGCCTGCCAAACACCGTCCCCTGGCCGCCCTCCCCGCGGAGGAACTCTTCGCCATTGTCGGCACTCCCGCCGGAGTGGGTGGGGACCGGGACCAGAGTTGCAGCATCTGCGGGGCCGAACGGCAAAAGGGCGAGCACTTCCAGAAAGAGGAAGAGCCCGGCGCCGAACCGCTGCGCAAGTGTGAACTCTGCCACAGTTTTGAGGAACTGGGCCGGGCCCTGACTCGCGCCACCCATTTCCTCTGGCTGCGGGCACCCATCCCCTCCGAAATGCCCCCCGTCCGTACCTGGCAGACGGGATTGGAAGCCTTTGGAGTACGGGTTGCCCTGATAGACGTCCGCCGGCCCCTGGAAAAGCAGAACGCCCTCCCGCTCCTGGATGGGGTGACCCTGGCCCGGATCAGCCCATTTCCGGTGGGGGAAGTGGTGGACGAATCCCCCCTTTTGGCCGCGCTGGGCACGGTTCCCGTGGTGCGAACCGTGCGCCCTCTGGCCCAACTGGTGCCGCCGGACAACCCGACCTTTGACCAGTTGGCCCGGCGCGCCCGGGGCATCCGGCGTTGGGGCGTGTTGCGGATGGACGTGGACGATCTGGGGAAACTCTTCCAGCAGGAGTTGACCCTTTCCCGCCTGGCGACGCTCTCCCTGAGTTTACGCCTCTTCTTTGAAGGCTGGCTTCCCTACCTGGCCAGTCCGCAGGAAGGGGACGCCGACGACCTGCGCCAGCAGTTGTACCTCCAGTATGCTGGAGGCGACGACCTGTTTATCGTTGGCGCGTGGGACGCACTGCCCCGCTTCGCCGAACGGGTCCGCCGCTCCTTCGCCGAGTACGTCGCCTGGAACCCCGGCGTGACCATCTCTGGCGGCATCAGCCTGGCCGACCCCCGGTATCCCCTCTACCAGGCCGCCCGGGAGGTCCGGGACGCCGAAAAGGCGGCCAAGAGCCTGCCGGGCAAGAACGCGGTCACCTTCCTGGGCCAGGCGCTGACCTGGGACCAGTTCGCCGAGGCCCGGCAGCGCGCCAATACGCTGGCCGACTGGTGCGAGAACCGGGGCGCGCCGAAGGCCCTCTTCCAGACCCTCCTGGAGATTGCCGCAGAATACGAACGCACCCGGAGACAGAACCGGAAGCAACGGGGCCGGCCCCATTTTGGCCGGTGGATGTGGGTCTCCTTTTACCAGTTGACCCGGACGGCGGCCCAGGTGAAAGACCGGGAGGTCAAAGAGGGCATCATCGCCATCCGGGATGAGTTACTCAATTCAGCCACCCTGATCCAGACCATCGGCCTGGCCGCCCGCTGGGCCGAGTTTTTGACCCGGAAGGAGCGTAGAGAATAGACGGTTTCCACTTCATTCACCAGAGGAGGTCAGCATGTCCAGAGAAAATCCCAAAGACCCGCAGCCCGTTCCTATGCCAGACCCGACGACCATTGATCGCATCATCGCCCAGGGCGACCCAGAGACGCTGGTGGTGTGGGCCGAAAGGATCGGGAAGGCCCTCGCCCGACAGGTGGCCACCAGCCAGATTCGCAACGTCTTCGGCACTGCGCGCCAGATTCAACTGCGCTGGGATAAAGACCCCGAAAGCGCCTATCGGGACGCCGTCCTCCTGCGCCCCAAACTCAGTTACTTCGCCAAACGGGAAGGACAGGGAATGGAAGACCTGCGCCGGATCCTGGCCCCCGCCCTGGAAGTGATGAGCCAGACCCCGCAACCGGAGGAGCGAAAGGCGCGCTTCAACCGGTTCATGGACTTCTTTGAGGCCATCGTGGCCTACCACAAAGCCTACGGCGGAAAAGAAAATTAGGAGGTACACCATGACCGACGTGACCCTGCTCGGGCGAATTCTCATCACCGGAGGGATTCGGGCCGTGACCGGCCTGCACATCGGAGGCTCACCCGGCGCTCTTGCCATCGGCAACGTGGACATGCCTGTCATCCGCAACCCGGTGACGGGGCAGCCCTACATCCCCGGCTCCTCCCTCAAGGGCAAGATGCGCTCCCTCTCCGAGAAGGTGACCGGCGCCCCCCAGAACCGCTCCATCGGCAAGGACGTGCGCATTCACGTGGCGGAGAACCGGGACCAGTACGACCGCTACTGGGTCAATCCCCTCTTCGGCGTCCCCGGCGAGGTCAAATTCGACGTCCCGGCGCCTACCCGGCTGATCGTGCGGGATGTGCCAATGGACGAAGGGAGCGCCAAGAAACTCCTGGCCGTCCGCACCGACATGCCCTACACCGAGGTGAAATGGGAGGCCGCCATTGACCGGGTGACCAGCGCCGCCACCCCCCGTCAGTTGGAGCGCGTCCCCGCCGACACCGTCTTCGCGCCGATGGAATTGGTCTTCAGCCTCTACCTGCCCGACGACGTGGCCCTCTTTGAGCACCTGCTCACCGCCATGCAACTGGTGGAGGACGATTACCTGGGCGGCCAGGGCAGCCGGGGGTCGGGAAAGGTCCGCTTTGAGGACCTGATGCTGACCGCCAAACGGGGCGACACCTACGGCGTCGTGGGCACAATGGGGGAGTATAAAACGCTGAAGGAACTCCTGCAGAAAAAAGACGAAATTCTGCGCTGGGTCCGGCAGTCCTTCGCCCTCTGAAAGGAGGCCGCCGATGATGGCCGTTGACCTGCATCCGCGCGGCTCGTTCCACGTGGGGGAACTGGGCGTGGGCCGGGAGGAGACGTTGCCCTACGTCCCCAGCGACACTCTCTACGCGGCCCTCGTCTATGCCTGGACGGTCACCGGGGAGCCCGGCCCCTTCGTCCCCCCACCCCTGCGGATCACCTCGGCCTTCCCACGGGTGGGAAGCCTCCGCCTCTACCCGCGCCCCTTCGTGCGCATCCGCACTGGACGGGAACAGCGGGACCAACTGGGCAAAAAACTCCTCCGCTTCGCCTGGTGCTCCGAACGCATCTTCGGTCAACTGCTTCAGGCAGCCGATATGACGCCGCTGGCCCATCCGGAGAACTTCATCGGCGATGTCTGGTTTCACCCGGACGACCGGGCCCTCATCCCCTCGCCCCCTGTGGGGGCCAGGGAGTGGGCTCATTTCTGGGCCGTCTATCCACCCACGCCCCACGTGGCGATTGACCGGGTGAAAAACGCCCCCAATCTCTTCCACAGCGGGCGACTCACCTTCGGGCCGGAGTGCGGCCTGTGGTTCGGGGTGGAGTGGAGCGCGCCCGATGCCCGGGCCCGCCTGGAGCGCGCGCTGAACTACCTGGCCGACGCCGGATTGGGAGGCCTCCGCTCCACCGGCCACGGCGCCTTCTCCTTCGCCCTTCGGGAGGCCGCGATCCCGGCCCCGCCGAACCCCTCGGGCTACGCGGTGACCCTCTCCCGCTACCTCCCGGCCAGCGTGGAGGAGGTGGCTGCCGCCCTGCAGGCCCCTGGCGTAGCCTACAAACTGGTCTGGGTCGGCGGGTGGTGCCAGGACGATACCGGCCGCGCCTGGCGCCGCAAACAGGTGCGTATGGTGAGCGAGGGGAGCGTCCTGCGCTGGGACGGACACCCTCTGGGACAGGTCGCCGACCTCCGGCCCGAGGGCGTGGGAACTTTCGGCGACCGGCCCGTCCTGCGGTACGGCCTGGCCTTCCCGGTGCCGGTCGCTCAGGAGGCGCTGCTATGATATATCGGCTGACTATCTCCCTGATTTCGCCGCTCCATATCGGGACCGGCAGGGTTCTCCTGCGCGACTACGACTTCAAGACCGTCGGCTCCCGAACCTGGGTGCTGAACCAGGACGCCATCCTGGCCGATGCCTACGACCGCGCCAGCGGGCAGGCCGACTGGAACCGCCTGGCGCTCCCCCCAGGACAACTGGTCCGGGATGCGGAACTCCACGAAGGGTCCCCCTTCGTCCGCTACGCCCTGGCGGGCACCACCACGGTGGACCAGGTCCGGGAGCAAATCAAGAACGTCTACGGCCAGTGCTACCTGCCGGGCTCCTCGCTGAAGGGCGCGCTGCGCACCGTCCTGATGAGCCACGCCCTGCGCTCCAACTTCTGGCAGCCCGACCTGAATGCCCTGGGCGACCGGCGGGAGTGGGCGGGGCAGCCGTGGGAGCGCGCCGTCTTCGGCCCGGACCCCAACCGGGACCTGCTGCGGGCGCTGATCGTGGCGGATAGCGACCCCTTGCCCCTCTCCCCTTCGCCGCTGATGCTCCTCAACGCCCAGGTCTTCACCGCCGACGGTCGGCCCGGCTCCCCCATCGTGGTGGAGGCCCTCCGGCCGGATACCGTCTTCCACACCACCCTGCGCGTGGACGATTACCTCCTCTCCCCGGCCGCGCGCGCCCTGGGCTTCGCCGACCGGCGCCAGTGGCTGACCGACCTGGCCCGCATCGCCAACCAGATCAGCCAGGCCCGGATCGCCCGGGAGCAGGCATGGTATCAGAGCCACCCCACTTTCCAGACCGTCCTCTCCTTTTACGGCCAACTGGCCAAGGCCCGCCTGAGCGAGCGCGCCTTTATCCTTCAGATCGGCTGGGGCGCGGGCTGGACGGGGAAAAGCGTCGGCTTCTGGCTACCCAAAGCGGCCCAGGATGCCCTCCGCCGCCGCTACAAACTGGGACGGCCACCCCGGGCCGGCCGGGACTGGCAGCCCAACCTGGCGCGCCCCTTCCCCCGCAGCCGCCGCCTGCGGGCCCGCCGTTCCCAGAACCAGGTCCTCCCCGATTGGCCGCTGGGTTGGGTGCTGGTGGAAATGGAGGAGGCAGGATGAAAACCGTTCTGGCTCTCACTGTGGGGGGCTCGTGTGCCCCCATCGTCACTGCCGTCCGCACCTACGAACCGACGCTGACCTGCTTCATCGCCACGAAAGGCCCGAAGGGCAGTCGGGTGACCGTGGACGGAGGCGGGAAACCGTGCCGTCAGAGGGTGGGGGAAAGGGAGGAGGAAAACCCCAGCATCGTGGCCCAGACCGGACTGCGCCCGGAACAGTACCGGGTGGAGGAAGTGGAGGACCCGGACGACCTGCCCGCTCTCTACGAAGTCTGCGTGAAAGCTATGCGGGAACTCCGGGACCAGTATCCGGACGCCCGCCACATCGCCGACTACACGGGGGGCTCCAAGAGCATGAGCGTCGCCCTGGCCCTGGCCGCCCTGGAATGCGGGTGGGAACTCTCCCTGGTCCGGGGGCAACGGCCCGACCTGATCCGGGTGGCCAACGGCACCGAAATGGCCGGCCTGATCAACGCAGCGGAAGTGCGGGCCCGTCAGCGCATGGAGGAGGCCCGCCGTCTTTTCAACTCCTACGCATATGCCTCCGCTCAGGCAGTCCTGGAAGGAATCCTCCGTGAGGCCCCGGTCTCCCATGAACTGGAAGCGAAAATCCGCAGGTGGGTTGCCCTCTGTCGGGGACTGGATGCATGGGACCGATTTGAGCACCAGCGAGCCTACACCATTCTCCAGACGGTCCAATCGCAGATCGTCCCTCAATGGCGTTTCCTGAAGCGGATCGTCCAGGAATCGGGGTACGAAATGGTGGGGGACCTGATCCGGAACGCGGAGCGGCGGGCCAGCAGAGGCCGATACGATGACGCCGTCGCCCGCCTCTATCGGGCCGTGGAACTCCTGGCCCAACTCCGACTCCAGAACAGGTATGGGGTGGATACAAGCAACCTCCAGGTGGAGGCCCTCCGGGAGGACCTGCAATCCCAGTATCGGCAGCGCCTGGAACTCCAGGCCGCGTCCGGACGGGATGGGACCCTCCGGTTGGGCCTCTGGGACGCCTATGTCCTCCTGGTGGAATTGGAGGATCCGCTGGGTAAAGTGTTCCAGGAGCACGAGAAGCGCCTGAGAGATGCCCTGCTCCGGCGCAACCGCTCCATTCTGGCCCACGGTCTCTCTCCCATTGGGGAGGACGAGTACCAGCGCATCCATGAGATTGTGACGGGCATGATTGGAAAGGGCTTGAGGGCCCTTGGCGTTTCGGAGGAGACGCCCCAGTTCCCGTTGTGGGAGGAGACACCGTGATCATCCTCAACTTCTCCCACCCCCTGACCCCGGAGCACCTGGCGCAGATAGAGGCACTGACGGGCCAGACGGTGGAGCGGGTGATAGAAATCCCCACCCACCTGGATACCGATGCCCCCTTCGGCCCCCAGGTTGCCGAACTGGTGGAGCGGGCCGGCCTCTCCCCGGCAGAGTGGCAGACTCTCCCCCTGCTGGTGGTCCCGCCCGCCCTGAACTTCGCCGCCGTCCTGCTGATGGCCGAACTGCATGGCCGCATGGGGTACTTCCCCCCGTGCGTCCGCATCAAACCCGTCCCCGGCGTCCCGCCCCGCTACGCCGTCGCGGAGATTCTGGACCTCCAGGGACAGCGGGAGGAGGCAAGGAGGAGGAGAGGAGTAGGAAGTTAGGGAGGAGGGGGAGGGGGCGACCTGCGACCCTGCGCCCTGCTCCCTGCGCCCCTGCGACCCTGCTCCGTGCGACCTGCGACCCTGCTCCCTGCTCCCTGCACCTTAACAACCGAAACCGGGAGGCGCGTGCGTGGCGCAGGCTGTTAGCCTGCGTTCGCCTGCGAAAAAGCGTCCACAGGCCTGGCGGCCTGCGCCACATTATAAATCCCAACGTTAGTCCCATTGGATGCCATGCCACCGTTCTACGTCCACACTCAGGGAGCCCGGCTCTGCTACCGGGACCGTCGCCTGGTCGTGGAGAAGGACGACCAGACCCTGACCGCCGTCCCCGCGGCCCACGTCTCCGAAGTCATCCTTCTGGGAAACGTCCTCACCCCACCCCCAGCGGCTTCGCCGCTACCCCCTCCCCTCT
>JAPYWT010000227.1 GCA_028276215.1 Thermoflexus sp.
CGACACCTTTTGGGTCACCCTCTGCTGGCAGGCGGAGGGGCCGGTGGCGGGAGACTACTTCGTCTCCCTCTCCCTGCTGACCGCCGACGGTCTGACCGCTGCCCAGAAGGTCACCCACCCTGGCCTGGGGACTTTCCCGACGTCCCTCTGGACCCCCGGGGTGGCCTTCTGCGACCGCTACCCCCTGACCGTGCGGGATACCGTCCCGAAGACGGCGTCCGGCGTGCTGGCGGTGGGCCTGACGACTTTTACAGAACGGCTCGCGGTGTATAATAAGGACTGGCGATTGGGGGATACGTTCCAGTTTGCCAGCCCCCGAATTGCTGTCCCGGATTCCGGACCGGCGCTGGACTACCGGTGGGGGCGGGAGGTCGCGCTGGTCGGTTACCGCCTGGAGCGGGCCGTGCTGGCGCCGGGGGAGGAACTGGACCTGACCCTTTACTGGCGCGCGCTGGGGCCGCTGGGGGGTCCCCGCAGCGCGACGGTCCAGGTCCTGCGGGACGGCGGGTACAAGATCGCCCAGACCGACATTCCGCTGACCCCGGCATCTCCGGGGGAGGTCTGGGCGGACCACCGGAAGATGACCCTGGCGGCGGATGCCCCGCCGGGGGTGTATGAACTCAAAGTGGCTGTCTACGACCCGGCGGGCGGAGGAGCGCTCCCGGTCTACGGGCGCGGGCGGGCCCTTCCCGTCGGCGGCCTGCTCCCGCTGTGGGAGATTCGGGTGGACGGCGGACGATAGACGACAGACCACAGACGACGGACGACGGACGACAGACCACAGACGACGGACGACGGACGACAGACCACAGACGACAGACGACGGACGACAGACCACAGACGACAGACGACAATGGTCCATGGTCAGTCGTCAGTGGTCAGTGGTCTGTGGTCCGTGGTCAGAGGTCAGAGGTCTATGGCTGAGGATTTGACTCCCCGACAACAGTGGATACTGGAACTGGTCATCCGGGAATTTGTCCAGACGGGCGTGCCGGTGGCGTCCCGGACCCTGGTGGAGAAGTATGGGCTGGACGTCAGCCCGGCGACGGTGCGCAATGAGATGGCGCGCCTGGAGGAGTTGGGGTACCTGACCCACCCCCACACTTCCGCCGGGCGCCAGCCGACGAATGAGGGATACCGGTATTTTGTAGAACGGTTGCTGCGGGAGACGGAGTTGCCGCTGGCGGAGCGGCGGACGATTGCCCACCAGTTCCAGCAGGTCCGGGACGACGTGGAGGAGTGGATGCCGCTGGCGGCGTCGGTGCTGGCGCGCACCACTCGCAGCGCGGCTCTGGTCACCGCGCCGCAGGCGGCCCGGCCCCGCTACCGGCACATGCAACTCATCTCCACCCAGGGCCGTCTGGTCCTGCTGGTGCTGGTCCTTCAGGGCGGCATGGTCCGGCAGCAGATGCTCACTCTGCCCGAACCGCTGCCACAGGAAGTGCTCAGCGAGGCGGCGGACCGGCTGAACCAACTCTGCGCGGGCCTCACCGCCGACGAGATTGAGCCCCGCATCGGGAGCCTACCACTTCTGGAGGCGGACGTCGCCCGGCTGGTGGTGGGGATGATGCGGCGGGCCAGCACCGTCGCCCCCGATGAGATTTACCACGACGGGCTGAGCGAACTCTTCCAGGAGCCGGAGTTCCAGGAGGGCCCGCACGCGCAGGGGGTGCTGCGGGTTATTGAGGAGCGGAGTTTCCTGGAGGCCATTCTGGCCCACGCGCTGGGCTCCACGGTGGGCAGCGTGCGGGTGATGATTGGCGGGGAGGGCCGCTTTGACGAACTGAGAGCCTGCAGCCTCATCCTCAGCCGCTACGGGGTGGCCGGCCTGGCGACGGGCGCGCTGGGCGTGCTGGGCCCCACCCGTATGGGCTACGGGCGGGCGATCTCCGCCGTCCGCTTCGTGGCGGGCGTCCTCTCCGAACTGGTCTACGACGTCTTCGTCGTCCGGACCGAGACCGCACCGGCACTGGATACCGGGCAGGAACAGGAGGAATAAAACCACGAAGGACACGAAGGACACGAAGAATCGGCATATTTCGCGTCTTTCGTGCCTTTCGCGTCTTTCGCGCCTTTCATGCATGAGTCTCCTGCAAAAAGGTCATTTCACCGCCGAGACGCAGAGTACGCAGAGATTATACTGATGTAGAACTCTGCGCTCTCGGCGTCTCTGCGGTGAGTTTTTGCAGTGAAGTCATGCATTTTCGCGTCTTCAGGAGGTCGCAGATGGAGGAGAGACCCGAAGTCACCCCACAGGAAGTCTCTCAGCCGGAAACGACCGCTGAGGAGGTCGCTGGAACCGAAACCGCCGAACGTCAGATGGAATCTCCGGAGGCCGAACTGGAGCGATTGCGTCAGGAACTGGAGGCGGCACGGGCTCAGGCGGCGGAGTACCTGGACGGCTGGCAGCGCACCCAGGCGGAGTTCGCCAACTACCGGAAGCGTCAGGAAGCGGAATTTATGGAGCGGGTCCGCCTGAACAACGCCGTCCTCATTGCCCGAATCCTCCCCGTCCTGGACGACCTGGAGCGGGCGGTCCAGACTCTCCCGCCGGGCCTGCAGAGCCTCACCTGGGTGGAGGGCGTCTTTCTCATCAAACGAAAACTGGAGGTCATCCTGGAGGCGGAGGGACTGAAGCCCATAGAGACGACGGGGAAGTTCTTTGATCCCCTCTACCACGAAGCGGTGACCTACGAGGACGTCCCCGGCTACGAGGAGGGACAGATTATCGGCGAGGTGCAGCGGGGGTACATGCTGGGCGACCGGGTCATCCGTCCCGCGCTGGTGCGGGTGGCCCGCGCGAGCCAGACAAATCAGTGAGGCGCTTGTAGCACAGGCCGCCAGGCCTGTATGCAGGCTGACAGCCTGCGCCACGCCGTCATAAACGCAAGAGGGTCGGTAATGGTGAGGAGTCTGTATGGGGAAGATTATCGGCATTGACCTGGGCACCACCAACTCCGTCTGCGCGGTGATGATGGGGGGAGAACCCGTTATCATCCCCAGCGCGGAGGGGGAGCGGCTCTTCCCGTCCGTCGTCGCCGTCAACCCCAAGACGGGGGAGCGGCTGGTGGGACAGGTCGCCAAACGGCAGGCCATCATCAATCCGGAGAATACCATCTTCTCCATCAAGCGCTTCATGGGCCGGAAGTTTGACGACCCGGAGGTCCAGCGGGCCCTTCAGGTCGTCCCCTACCGGGTCACCCCTGCCCCCAACGGCGACGTTCGGGTCTGGATGAACGGACAGGAGTACGCCCCGCCGGAGATTTCGGCGATGATTCTGGCCAAAATCAAGGCCGACGCGGAGGCGTACCTGGGCGAGCCCGTCACTCAGGCCGTCATCACCGTCCCCGCCTACTTCAACGACAGCCAGCGGCAGGCGACGCGGGATGCCGGGAAGATTGCCGGGCTGGAGGTCCTGCGCATCATCAACGAGCCGACGGCCTCGGCGCTGGCCTACGGGCTGGGCGAGCACCGGGACGAACTCATCGCCGTCTACGACCTGGGCGGCGGCACGTTTGACATCTCCATCCTGGATGTGGGCGAGGGCGTCTTTGAGGTCCGGGCCACCAGCGGCGACACGTTCCTGGGCGGCGACGACTTTGACCGCCGCATCATAGACTACATTGCCGACGAGTTTACCCGTGAGCACGGGATAGACCTGCGCCGGGACCGGCAGGCGCTGCAGCGGCTGAAGGAAGCGGCGGAGAAGGCGAAGATGGAACTCTCGTCCGTTCTGGAGACGGAGATCAACCTTCCCTTTATCGCGGCCGACGCCTCCGGTCCCAAACACCTGCAGGTGCATCTGACGCGGGCGAAACTGGAGCAGTTGACGGAGGACCTCATCCTGCGGACGCTGGAGCCGTGCCGTCAGGCGCTGGCGGACGCGCGCCTGAAGCCCTCCGACATCGGGCAGGTGATTCTGGTGGGCGGGCAGACCCGGATGCCCGCGATCCAGCGCGTCGTCGCCGAATTCTTCGGGCGGGAGCCTCACCGGGGTGTCAACCCGGACGAGGTGGTGGCCCTGGGCGCGGCCATCCAGGCCGGCGTCCTGGGTGGAGAGGTGAAGGACGTTCTGCTGCTGGACGTCACCCCGCTGACGCTGAGCATTGAGACCCTGGGGGGCGTGGCAACGCCGCTCATTGAGCGGAACACCACCATCCCGGTCCGACGCACCCAGATTTTCTCCACCGCCACCGACAACCAGACCCAGGTGCAGATTCACGTCGTCCAGGGGGAACGCCCGATGGCTGCCGACAACAAGAGTCTGGCCTACTTCATCCTGGACGGAATCCCTCCGGCCCCGCGCGGCGTCCCCCAGATTGAGGTGACCTTTGACATCAACGCCGATGGCATCCTCCACGTCTCGGCGCGGGACCGGGCAACGGGGCGGGAGCAGAGCATGCAGGTGGTCCCCTCCAGTGGGTTGAGTTCCGAAGAGGTGGAGCGGATGGTGCGGGACGCGGAGGCCCATCGGGAGGAGGACCGGCGGAAGAAAGAGTGGGCGGAAATCCGCAACGCGGCCGATAGCCTCATCTATTCGGCCGGGAAACTGCTGCGGGAAATGGGGGAACTGCTGGACGGCGCGGCCCGCCGTCGGATTGAAGAGAACATGCAGTCTCTGCAGGGGGCTCTGGCAACGGAAGACATCGCCAGGGTCCGCCGGGCGATGGCGGAACTCTATCGGGCGATGGAGGAGGCGGGCGGGACGGGGATGAGCCCGCCGGATACGTCTGCGGAGATGACCGGTGCATCCTGACGCCCCGGTCGGGCGACCGCGAGGGGGCGACCGCAGGGATCGCCCCATGGGCATCAATTTAAGCCCGACGGTAAACCGTCGGGCTGATTCAGCAAAGCCCTGCGGGCTGTTTTGAGCCCCGAAGGGGCTTTGCAACATCAGCCCGACGCTTATGAACTTTAAGAAATTCGTTCAGACATCCCACTATG
>JAPYWT010000228.1 GCA_028276215.1 Thermoflexus sp.
GTCTCGCGGGGGGGGGCCCCCCGGGGGGGGCGCCCCCCCCCCCCCCCCGCCCCATTCTGCTTGAAAAAAGAAAATATTTTTCATTGCGGCGGCGAAGCCGCCGCAATGAAAATTACATCAGCCTGATGCTTTAGCGCTGGGCGAGGGCTTCTCTCCGAAGGTACACCCCCGCCGCCAGCGCCAGCAATCCCAGGAGGATCAGCCAGACCGGGGCCATACTTCCCCTCTCCGGCCTTCCCGCTTCGGGGAGGGGAGGGAGCGGCGTGGGCGTCGGGGTAGGGAAACGGCCCTCCGATATGCCCCCATCGTGGCGCACCACCGCGATGTTGACAATGGCCGTGCCGGGAGGGGTATCGGCACGGACCTGGGCGTCTATCGTGACCGTGATACACTCCCCCGGCTTCATTGTGCCGATGCGGACGGTGACCGTCTGCCCGTGGACCGACGGGATGCCTGCAGTGGTCTGTACCCCCAGAATCACCAGGAAGTCGGGCAGGGTGTCCTCCATCACGACGTTGGTGGCCACTCCGGCGCCCTGGTTGCAGATGACGATGGTGATCTGAACCCGGTCCCCGGGATTTACCGTCCCCGGCACGACCCGCTTCTCCACGACGATGTTCGGCGCCGGTGTGGCGGTGGGGGTCGGGGTCCGGGTGGCGGTGGGCGTGAACGTCGGGCGCGGGGTCGGGGTGATGGTAGGCGTCTCCGTTGGCGGCGGCGGTGGCGGGGGCGGCGGTGGCGGAGGCGGCGGCGAGGTCGGTGTGGCGGTGGGCGGCACGGGAGTGGGCGTGGCGGTGGGCGGTTCCGGGGTGAACGTCGGCGTGAAGCCGGCCAGGGTGGGCCGCACCGGCCCGGCCAGCATCCCCGCGATCATCCCCCCTGCTGTCAGCAGAATGAACAGGGCCAGAAACTTACGACGCATCTTCCTCTCCTGCCATCGCGGATGACGAAGCGAGCGGGACGGTGAAAGTGAAGGTGCTTCCTGCTCCTTCCTTTGTGGTGACGAAAATCTTTCCCCCTTGAGCCTCCACCAGATTTTTGACCATCACCAGCCCCAGCCCGGTGCCTCGTTCTGTCCGGGCGTTGGATGCCCGGAAGAATTTGGTGAAGAGACGGGGGAGTTCGCTTTCGGGGATGCCGATGCCGTTATCCGTAATGTCCACAAAGGCGAACCCGTCCTTCTGACTCACGTTGACCCGGACCGACCCGCCGGGGCGGGAGTATTTGACCGCGTTGTCCAGCAGGTTGATCAGGACCTGCGCCATCGCGCGGGAGTCGCCCAGCACCGTCACACGGGCACCCCGGACGGAGAAGCGGATGTCCTTCTCCCGGGCTTTCTGCTCCACCACCTTCCAGGCATTGGAGATGGCATCGGCCAGGGAGAGGGGCTGAGGCCGGATGGGGATTCGGTTCGCCTCAAACTTCGTCACTTCCAGGAAGTCGTTGACCAGTTGAGCCACGTAGTCGGCCAGATGGTCAATCTGGCGGGCCAACTCGTCTTTGTTTTCGGCAACGGTTCGGAGAAGATATGCGTACCCCTTGATCGCCGCCACCGGGTTACGGACCTCGTGGGCGAGGAACGAGATGGTGTCGGCCCGGGTCTTTTCCAGTTCCCGCATCTCCGTAATGTCGGCGAAGCGGGCCACCAGGCCCAGAGGATGCCCCTGGTCGGAGAGCACCCGGGAAAGCGTCACCGTCCAGTACGTCGGCTGACCTGCGGAGGAAATCTGGATTTCTTTCTGCCAGGAGGGGATTTTCCCTCGCGTCAGGTCGGTCAATAGCGGCTCCCCCAGAGGGACGAGCCCCAGTTGGGCCATCAGGAGGCGAAAGTCCCTGCCCAGCCAGTCCCCGGGCCGAATCCCCACCCGTTCCATCGCCCGGTTGCAGAAGTAAATTCGCCCCATCAGGTCGCAGGCCACAATGCCATCGGAGATGCTCTCACCCGTGGTGGAGAGGATGGCCAACTGGTAGGTGAGGTGGCTCTGAATGTCCATCAGGGTTTGCAGTCGCCCCGCTTCCCCTTTCAGCGTGCCCTGCCCATCGGCAGCGCAGGCGGGCAGTCTGACCATCGCGATCAGCGCGTCCAGCAGAGCGTTGTCATCGGGATATACCAGATTCTCGTTGGACCGGAAGATGACCAGCCACCTCGGGGGGAGGCGACGCCCGGGCATCGGGCAGTCTTCCGGTCCCCCCGACACCGGTACGGCCTGGACGGAGGTGACCTGGGACTCCTGAATCCACCCGCCCAGACCGACTCTGCGCCACCAGTCCAGTGAGGAGATGTCCCGCTCCGTCCCCCGGAAACGGGAGGGAACGGCGTCCGGCAGCCCCCTCTGTGCCTTCAGCGCGTATCTCGCCCGGCCTGTCCGTTCTATCAGGGCGACCCCCACAGGCTCTAACAGCGCCTGCACCCCGGAGACCAGTTGTTCTTCCGGAACGGTCGCCGGTCCCCGGACGTCCGGGGAAAGCAGGACGGGGAGTCTGCGCAGGTGGGCCGAGACGAGTCGTTCTATCTCCCGGGACTCTCCATACGCGATGCCCAGGAAAACCAGCCACCCGCCGATAAGGATGGCGAGGGGCGGGGCGTAGAACCCCATTTGCAGGAGCAGGAAGGACAGCAGGAGGACGCCGACGGAGAGCGCCACCAGAGCCAGGATTCGCCGGTACGAGGACAGATGCCCCAGCAGCCATCCCCAGATGCCCAGGGCCAGGATGAGAAAGAGCGGGTGATGGGTAAGCCCGACCGGTCGGATAAAACGGCCCTGCAGCAGGGTGAGGAGGGCGTGGGCCAGTACCGTGACGCCGTACATCGGCTCTCGCTGAATGGTGAAGGGGACGGCCTGCTGATCGGCCAGGCCGCTGGCGGTGAAGCCGACCAGTACGATTTTGCCCGCGACGGCTTCTTCGGGGACGAGGCCGTTCAGTACATCCGCATAGGAGTAGACGGGGATGGAGTCCGGCGGGGCGAAGTTGATCGGCATTCGCTGTCCGGGGCCGACGGGGATGTCCGTAGGGTCCACCGGGCGGACGGCCTGGGCCAGGAGCAGGCTCAACGAGGGGTAGGGGCCCACCATTACGGGGATGGAGCGCACGACCCCGTCGCTGGACAGGGCAAGGTGGGCGTGCCCCAGCCCGGCGGCGGCCCCCGCCAGCGGCGCGGCAGGCTCCAGATATGCGGTTTCCTCCCCCCGGCGTTCCCGAACGACGGCCAGGTAGACGTTTTCTGCCGCTTCCATCGCGCGGGCCAGTTCTTCATCCTCCGGTGACGGCTCACTGAGGATGAGGTCCAGCGCGATCAGCCGGGCCCCCATCCGGTGCAGTTGCTCCACCAGGCGGGCGTGGGTGCTGCGCGGCCAGGGGAAACGCCCCAGAGCGTCCAGACTTTTCTGGTCTATCCCCACGATCACCACATCGCCGGATGACGGCGCGGGGCGGGCCAGGAGCAGCAGGTCGTACAAAAAGTCCTCCGGCCTCTGGAGGACCCCCAGCCAGAGCAGGAGGGCCACCAGAAGGCCGGAGACCAGACCGACAAGGATGTGTCGGCGCGTGGCAGGGCTGACCTTCATCGGCTACTTGCGCACCAGATAGAACGTGGATATGACGGTGTTGCCAGCGGCATCGGTGGCCGTGACGGTGATCTCGTTCGTTCCCGGAATCAACGGGACCTCCACGCTGAAGAGCCCCTGCGCGTCCGCCTGGGTCTGCAGGGAACCGACCCGGACCAGGGCCCCCGGTTCGGTGCGCCCGCGCAGGGTGACGGACGCCCCGGTCACCTCAGACGTCGCTGGCTCCAGAATCTCCAGCGACGGCGGCGTGGCGTCGTAGGTGAAGGGGACCGGAGGGGCCACCGGAACCAGACCGTCGGGGCCAACGGCCTTCAACTCCAGCGAGTACGTCCCCTCCGCCGGGAAGGTCATCGGGAGGGTGAAGCGGCCCTCCTGGTCGGCCTGCCCCCGGGCGACTTCCTTCCCGTTGACCAGCAGGACCATCGTGGTTCCGGGAGGGGCGGTCCCCTCCAGCGTGAAAGCGGAGACGGCGCTGAGGGTCGCCTCCCACGCCTTCGGTTTCCCCGCCAGGTTGATCTGGATGGCGGCCTGCAGGCGGACCTGGAGGGGCTGACCGGCGATGGCGTCCACCTCGTAGCCCGCCGGGACGTCCACCGCCTGGTCGCCCATCTGGACGTGCACCAGGCCCTCGTCGGTGGCCAGATATGTGTGGTCCTCGCTGATGGCGTGGAGGCGGAAGACGGTCCCGCGCACGCCCGCGGTGATCAGCGGAGTCTCCGTCTCAAAGATGGGGATGGAGTCCAGGGTCCGCCGGACCCGGTGGATGGTTTCCCCCGCCCAAACCTTCAGCCGGATGATCCAGCCGGAGTCCCCTTTCCGGAGTTCGGTCAGGCTCAGGTCGGTGCCGGGCTGTATCTCGGTGGTGCTGCCGGAGGGGTAGCGGATGATGGCCTCCCCGCTGGCGTCGGTGCGCACCCGGTCGCCCGGTGCCAGTTCCGTCGTCTGCCCCTTTGTCAGCGTCCGCTCACTGCTGCGGTTGATGGTGAGGAAAACCGGGCGGGTCTGCTGGACGACGGCCTGGCCCTCCTGGACTTCCAGGGTGGCTGTGGCGGCGGGGCGGGGGGTGGCGAGCCAGCCGACCCCCAGGACCAGCAGCAGGGCCAGGGTGAGCGCCGCCCATGCCCACCCCCGGGCGGGGAGAAACCAGGCCCTCTTGCGGGCGGCGGCCTGGGTCAGGGTGGCGATCAGGCGGGTCTGAAAGCCGGGCCGGAGGTGTACCGGCTCGGCGGCCAGTCGGGAAAGCAGGCGCTCTACGGTCTGTTCGGGTTCGGTTGCGGACATTTTCTACCTCGCTTCCAGTCCCAGTATCGCGGCCATCGCGTGTTTGGCCCGCATCAGGGTGGATTCCACGCTCTTCAGGCTCTGCCCCGTGATCT
>JAPYWT010000229.1 GCA_028276215.1 Thermoflexus sp.
GGATCAAGGGGGGTGAGGGGTTAATAAAAGCCGGTGAGCGCAGCCAGTCTCAGCCGTTACGGCACTCTGGAGGTACGGTTTTTCAGGACTTTGGGCTTCTGCCCCCGGTACGATTTTAAGAGACTTAACAGTGTCTTTGTGTCTTTGTGTCTTTGTGTGAGATAAAAAAGACGCGAAGACACGAAAAGTCGTGTCTTCGCGTCTTTGTGGTGATGCAAAGACGGGCGGGCTATCTCCCCAGTGCGGCCAGGAGCGCCGGAACGACTTCTTTCGGGTCCCCCTCTATGCAGAGGTCGGCGACCTTGAAGATGGGGGCAGTGGGGTCGGGGTGGATGGCGAGGATGAAGCGGGCGTCGTCTATGGCGGCGTTGTGGAAGGTGTCGCCCCGAATCCCCACTGCCACGTACACCTTCGGCGCGACGGTGACGCCCCGGATGTCCACGATCTGTTCAGGGCCGATCCAACCCGCGTCCCGCGCGCCGCGGTCTCCCGCCACACGGCCGCCCAGCGCGGCGGCCAACTGCTCCACCAGCCCGAAGTCACCGGCCTGCCGCCCGGCGGCGACAACCACCGGGGCCTGCGCCAGCGGCACCGGCGGCGGGGTGAAGTCCTCCGCCGGGCCCAGCACCCGCACCCGGGGCTCCACCGGGGTCACCTCTACGCTCTTCGGCTCGCCCTTGCGGTACGGGTCCATAAACGGCGCCGGAAAGGCCCCCGGCTCCACGGTCAGCACCTGGGGCCGGGCCTGAGGACAGGCCACAACCTCAAAGTACTGGCCCCCGTAGATGGGGACGGCCGCCTGGACGGTGCGCGTCGCCTCGTCCAGGGTCATCGCGACGGCGTGTTCTATCAGACCGCCGCCCAGGCGCTGGGCCACCCGGGGGGCCAGTTCCTGCCCCTGGGGGGTGGCGCCGAAGAGGATGACCTCCGGCCCTTCGGCCTGGAACAGGTTGAGCAGCACTTCCAGATACGGTTCTACGGCGAACGAGGCCAGGGCGGGGTGGTCGGCCACGCGGACGCCGTCGGCGCCGGCCTGGTAGAGGGTGGCGGCCAGGCCGGAGACGCCGTCGCCCAGCAGGACGGCGTAGACGTAGGCGCCCAGAGAACCGGCCAGGTTGCGGGCCGCGCCAATGGCCTCCAGCGTCACGGGCGCGATGGCCCCATCCACCACGTCGGCGACGACCCAGATACCCCCACCGCCCTCCGCCTCGGTGACTTCCTCCTGCTGCGCCATCAGTAAATCCAGGAAGGATGCGTCCATAGGGTCCTCCGTGAAACGTGAAACGTGAAAAGTGAAACGTGAAACGTGAAACGTGAAGCGGGAGTTAGCGGGAGAGACGGGCGCGCAGGGCTTCGGCGGCGGCCCGGGCGACCTCCTCAAGGGTGCCGCTCAGGCGGGTTCCCCGCTCCCGTTCGGGCGGGAAGTCCTGCCCCCGCCGCTCCAGCATCGGGACCAGCGCCTCTGGGGCGACCAGGTCCGTCGCTTCCCAGCGCTCCAGGGCGGCCGCGATCTCCCCCATGCCTTTGTAGATGTTGATCAGGCGCCGACCGTTGGGGTAGCGGGGCTTGAGGGCGCCCGGCACCACGGTGACGACGGCGGGCAGCGGGGCCTCCACTTTCACGTACCCGGCCCCATCCTGCCGAACGGCCCGGACCGCGCCGTCGGCGACCTCTGCGGTCCAGGCGCTGAGAATCTGGGGCCAGCCCAGCGCCTCGGCCAGTCGCGGTCCCAGTTGGCCCTGACCGGTGTCCAGTGTCGTCGCGCCGGTGAGGATGAGGTCGGCGCCGCCCAGTTTCTCCACCGCCGCCACCAGCACCCGGGCCATCAGGCCGTCGTCCGGCAGAGCGGTCGGTTGGCCTGCGATGTAGACGGCCCGGTCGGCGCCGGTGGCCAGCGCCTGCCGCAGGACGTCGTCATCGGGCAGGAAGGTTCGGGGCAGGGCGACCACTTCTGCGCCGGTGGCCTCTTTGATGCGCAGCGCCAGTTCCAGTGCGCAACGGTCGGCGGGCTGGAGCCGGTACTCTTCCCGATTGATGAATATCCGGCCCGCCCGCGGGTTGACCACGATGCCCCGGGGGTCCAGAACACGTCCGAGAATGACGATGATTCTCATTATCTTCCTCCTTGTTCAAGTCCATCCGGTCGCGGGAGCATGCCGTCGGGTCTCCCGGGGGTGTACCCCCGTTTTATCGGACCTGACCGCTTTGCAGGACAACTGCGAGCAGTTGTCTTACAGCGATTGCCGCTGTTGCTTCTCTGCGATGTCGTGTTATAATCGTACCGGATTCTGAAAAACCGGTGAGGCGAAATGGCGGCTCATCAACTCTTTTTTATCCGACTTCTTCTGGAGCCCAACCCTGAGGGCATTTATACGGTCACCAGCCCGGACGTTCCGGGCCTGGTTACTGAGGGCCGCACTCCGGACGAGATTCTGCACAACGTTCAGGAAGCCCTCAGTAGCCTTCTGGAAGCCTGGCAGGAGTTGGGGATAGAACCTCCTGCGGCTCTTCGTCCGTTCATGGCCGACCGTCCTCAGGCGGTGGAGATGCTGGTGGCGGTCTGATGCGCTACCGGGAACTTGCCCGACGATTGAGTCGCCTGGGATGCCAGCAACTGCGCTCAGGTAAAGGAAGCCACCACATCTGGTACAATCCCTCCACCGGAAAGGTTGCCTCAGTACCCGATTGGGGTTCCAGAGACCTGGCTCCTGGGACCGTTCGTGCCATTCTCCGGGAGTTGGGCATCAGCCGCCAGGATTTCGGCCCCATCCGGTAACAACCGGCCTCGCTGTTTGCCCCATTGCAGGATAAATCCTGCGCTACGGGCAGGATAAAATCCTGCGCTACCGGTCCTCTGTGACATGCTCCCTGCGCCGTGCTCTGTGCGCCCGTCATGGGCGGATCCGCACGCCGTACTCCCGGAAGATGTTGGTGGCGATGACGATGCGCTGGACCTCGTTGGTGCCCTCAAAGATTTCGGCGATGCGGGCATCCCGGAAGGCCCGTTCAATCGGGTAGTCGCGGGTGATGCCCAGACCGCCGTGAATCTGTAGCGCCAGGTCAATGGCGCGCGAGGCGACCTCCGAGCCGTACATCTTGCACATCGCGGCCAGTTGGGAGAATTCCTGCCCGGTCTGACCGGTGTCCACCATCCAGGCCACCCGATAGACCAGACTGCGCAGGGCCTCTATCTCGGTGGCGATGTTGGCAATGGCCCACTGGACGGACTGTTTGTGGGCCAGTTCCACGCCGAACTGTTTGCGGGTCCGGGCCCAGTAGATGGCGGCCTCCAGCGCGGCCTGCGCGCCGCCCAGGCAGGCCGCCCCCAGGGTCAGCCGGCCCATGTCCAGGGACTTCATGAACGTGATGAACCCCTCGCCGACTTTGCCCAGGACGTTCTCATGGGGGACCCGCAGTTCCTCAAAGACCAGTTCGGCGGTGCTGGTGCCCCGGATGCCCATTTTGTCCTCTTCCCGGGCCACCTTGAAGCCGGGCCAGTTCGTCTCCACGATGAAGGCGGTGACGCCGCCGCGCGCGCCCAGGGCCGGGTCCGTCACCGCCATCACGGTGACGATGTCTGCGAAGCCGCCATTGGTGATGAAGACTTTGCCCCCGTCCAGAATCCAGGAGTCCCCTTCCCGGACGGCGCGGGTGCGAATGTTGGCAGCGTCGGAGCCGGCGTTGGACTCGGTGAGGCCGAAGGCGGCGATTTTCTCGCCCCGGGCCAGAGGGGTCAGGTACTTGCGCTTCTGTTCGGGGTTGCCGTCCAGATGGATGGCCATCGCGCCGATGCCGATGTGGGCACCCACACAGGTGGCCGTAGACGTGCAGATGCGGCCCAGTTCTTCCATCAGGATGCAGTATCCCGTTTCCCCGGCGCCCATCCCGCCGTACTCCTGCGGGAAGCAGACGCCCAGCAGGCCGATTTCGCCCAGTTTCCGCAACGTCTCACGGGGCACCCGGTGTTGCCGGTCAATCTCGGCGGCCAGCGGGGCCACCTCCGTTTCGGCGAACTCCCGGACGAGTCGGCGCAGGGCCTGATGTTCGGGTGAGAATGTGAAATCCATCCGTCCACCTCCTATGGCGCAATCTGCAGGTCTTTGGCGGCGAAAATGGCCTGGGCGACGCGGAAGGCGTGGATTTCCGTCGGGCCGCCGATGATGCCCAGGACCCGGGCGTCCCGGTACTTGCGGGCCATGGGGTAGTCCTCCATGAAGCCGTAGCCGCCCAGCACCTGCAGCATCCAGTTGGTGACGCTGCGGGCCATACGGGCGCCGAAAGCCTTGACCAGCGAGGCGTCCACGGAGAAGTCCTCCCCCTGGTCCATCAGCCAGGCCGCCCGATAGACCAGGTATCGCAGCGCTTCCGTCTCCGCGTGGGCATTGGCGATGTAGTTCTGGATGGCCTGTTTCTTGCCGATGGGGACGCCGAACTGGACCCGCTCAGTAGCGTACTGGGCGGCGACGTCCACCGAGGACTCCGCCAGGCCCAGGCCGACGGCCGCCAGGGCGACGGCCATGCGGTCCACAGCCCGCTGGGCGACGGCGGCACCCTCTCCCGGCCTGCCCAGGCGGTAACTCTGGGGGACGCGGCAATCTTCCAGGTAGACGGTGTTAAAGTAGGCGGAGCGCAGGCCCAGCGTGGGCTCGCGGTAGCCGACGGTCAGGCCGGGGGTATCGCGCGGGACCAGGTAGGCATCCACGCCCTGCGGGCCGTGGGCGAAGACCAGGAAGAGGCCGGCCAGTTCGCCGTTGGTCACCCAGGTTTTGACGCCGTCCAGGACGGCCTCGTCGCCCTCGTAGCGGGCGCGTGTCTCCAGGGCCAGCATGTCGCTTCCGGCGTCGGGCTCGCTGAGGGCGAAGGCGCCGATGGCCTCCCCACCGGCCATGGCCGGCAGCCATTCCTCCTTCTGGGC
>JAPYWT010000230.1 GCA_028276215.1 Thermoflexus sp.
CTGGGAGAGGGCGCTGGCATCCACACCTTACATAATGCCTCATTTCTGGGATCGCTGCAAGCGCACTCTCTCAATTCCACCAGTTAGTCCAAAGTCCAGTTACCTATAGTTCGCTCATTTTTATGGCGGTTGGGCAGAATGAGCGCAGAGCCTGGTGTAGATGTCTGTTGAGAAGCCCAACAATGCCAGAATGCGCTGTTGTACTTCAGAGAGTGGCGTAAGATGACGACGAGTTTGATGGGGCTCTTGAATGACCGTCAGGGTGATCTCCCGGAAGGCCTCCAGGAGGCGCTCCGCCGTCGGCCGTGCCGTCGCCCGTTTTGGATTGCCTGCATACAGTCCGGTCAGTGGGGTGTTTTCCGCTGCCAGGTTGCGTCGGACCACAAACTCCAGCAGCGTCAGCACCCGCAGGCCCATCGCCAGCAGGCGGATCAGGCCGGTGACCCGATCATCCCGCTGCAAATACATCGGCGTCAGCGACAGCGGCCGGCCCTTCAGACGCCCCATGCCCCGGTCAATGATGTATTGACCCCGATACGCCAGCACTGCCTGCTCCAGGGAAAGCCGCCCGCCCGGTGCATTGGTGGCGTACACCCGCCAGCCCAACCGACGAATGGCCCCCTCCAGCGCCTTCTCATCCACGACCGCCGTCACCTGGACTTCCCGCTCCTGCCGGACGGTCGCCGGCCGTCCCCCATAGCGTCGCACCGACCGCTCCTTCACCTCTTCAGCGTAACTCAGGCGCAACAACCCCTGGACCTGGTGTTGCGCGACGAGCGCTTCGGCCGCCTGCCGCAAAGACTCCCCATCTGTGAACCGCTTCTTGCCCCGACCTCTCTGGTTCAGGGTAGCCAAAGCGTCCTGAGCCTTCGCCAGGCGGGTCCGCAACGCCGCTTCCGCCGTCTGCGCCTGCCTCAGCGAGCGCAGCACCAGCCGCCGTTCCGTCCAGGTGATGGTTTGACCATCTACCTTTGCTGTCAGCACCTCCAGCCGTTCGTAGCCTGCGGCAATGCATTCCCGCTCGCCATCCTCCTTTTCCCGGTAGATGTCGGTGAGGGGCTGTTCCCCGCTCCAAACCGGGGCGAGGTAGTCGTCCAATGTTTCGGGGGGCAACTGGGCTTCCGACAGGGGGCACAGGTAGAAGTCGCCGCCGGCCTGGAGAAAGGCGCGTGTCTCCAGCGCCCCCATTTTGCAATCGCCGATATACACCAGCCCCCGTCGGCCCAGGCCCTCCCGCGCCTGAGTGACGGCTGGGATGTACAGCGGGTCGTCGGCTCGCTGTCCGGGCAGCACCATGGTGGCCAGGGGCAGGCCCAAAGGGTCCAGGGTGGAAAGCATGACTTTCACCTGCGGCAGGTCCGGCCGGTGGTCTTTGCTGTGCCCAAACTGGAACAACCCGTCGGGTGTCACCGACCCATAGCCGCTGGCCGTGGTGCCATCCAAACGGACCTGTTGCGGATTCAGGTCGTACACCCGCAGCAGGTGCCCGTTCAGCGCGGCCTCAAAACCCTCCCAGGCCGCATCCTGGCTGAGGGCGCTCAGCACATCCCCCAGGCGATCATCGCTGAAATCCAGGGTGCGCACCGCTTGAGCGGTGCAGCGACTCAATGTCTCCAGGCGCTTCTCCGCCCAGGATTGGACGTGGCTCAACCGGTGGTCGCCTTCCGAAAGGATATGGGCCAGCCAAACCGCAGCCGTCCACCCCAGGCTGAGGCCCTGCCAGTTGCCATGGGTCGGGAAGTATTGGTCCAACAGAGACGGTATGCTCATCCGTTCCATCTGGGCCAGGAGTAGAGGGATGTCATCCACGCGTTCATTGGTTATGATCTGTCTCTCAGTCATACCAAGAGTTTAACTCAATTCTCGAATCTTGTCCAGATTTGAGCGAACCATAGGTGTTACCCCTAATTTCGGCCGATTTTTGACGCCAAGTGGGGCAAAAAGCCCACGAGAATGCCAAATTAGGCCTGTAAGTGGAGCAAGGAAATATTTATGCACCAAAGCCTCGGAGCGTTGCAATGTTTATTCCTTGCCTCCCACAGTCTCAGTGCCTGGCATTGGATTGATATGGTTCATATTTTGCAGTGGTCTCGCTGATAGAATATGGACGGCATCAAAGTAACCGCGTGCCAACGTTCTTCCCACGGTTCCGGTAGAGACCAGGGTCCACGACCTCTGCCATCTTCTCTATATCAACGTCTATCCCCAAGAAATCTCTGATCCGCAACAAGTGGGGCCGTGGATCAGCCACAAGCGCATTGTAATCTACATTTAGCACATCAATGTTGGGCTGCGCTTGTATCCAGGCCTGAACCTTCTCCAAATGCTTGTGAAAAAGATCAGCCATTGTCTGGTCGTCAGTCTCTTCTGGATTTTTCCCCCGACGGATCAGCATCTTCCGTTGGGAAGCCAGGATCTCCTCCATCCGCCGATGCATAAAGATAACCTTGTAATTATACTCTGGCGGCAGGTATTCTAATAAGGCTGAAACCACCTTCACCGCCTTGCCCCGAGCGCTTTCCAGCCATTCATAATCCCCCTTAGGGAGCGCTTTAACACGCTCGAACTCGTAATAGCCGCGGGGGTTATCTTCATCGGGCTCCCGAATACCGTCTGTCAGCACGGTTATCCCACCAGCTTCCAGCATCTGCATCATTAATGAAGTGCCGGAACGAGGGAGGCCTGACACAACCACAACCGTTTGGGCCACCTCATCTTTTGATCTTGCATTCTTGAACAAATTGCGGAGCATCTTTCTCTTTTTTCCGTGTGTGGTTTCGTGGCATCATCTTTTTGTCCAAACTGATCGAGAGGAATGATCTATGTGTCCAACTGACAGAAGAAAAGCGAATAGATTGGATGCTGAATCGCTTTTTGCGAAAAGCCGTCCCTAATCTGGCTTATTTGGCCAACGAAGTGAATGAGCAAATCCTTAAAATTGCCCCCGTATTCTCCTACCTTTCTTGCCACGCAACGCCAAGCCCATCCTGCAGGGACGGCCAACATTCTACTACGACCCTGCGCCCCTGTCAAATCCTGCCACCCCAGAGACCGCCCTCCCCTCCCATTGCTCATTGGTCATTTTTGTCATTGGTCATTCTGTCATTCCGTCATTGGTCATTCCGTCATTGGTCATTTCCCCATTGGTCATTTCCCGCTTGCCCTCTCCTGCCCTTCGGCATATAATACGGGCTGTATTCCGGAGACCATTGGGGGAGCAGCATGACGCTGGTCTACGGGGCCATCGCGTGGCTGGCGGGTATCGCACTGGGCAAGGCCTTCCATCCGCCCTGGCAGGCCCTCCTGCTCCTCGGACTGGCGGCCGTCGTCGTCGGGATTGGCTGGCGGGATCAGCCCCCCATCCGCTCCTTCTGCGCCCTCCTCCTGGTGGCCGCGCTGGGAGCAGGACGGCTCCTCGTCGCCCTCCCCCGCCTTCCCCCCAACGCCCTGGCCCACTACAACGACGTCGGCCCCGTCCTCATAGAGGGGACCATCGCCGCCGCGCCGGACGAACGGGATACCGTCACCCGCGTGCGCCTGCGGGCCGAATCCCTCACCCTCCCCGACGGCCAGCGGGTCCCCGTCCAGGGAACCGCCCTGGTCTACCTCCCCCGCTACCCCACCTTCGCCTACGGCGACCGACTGCAGGTCACCGGCCTCCTGCAGACCCCGCCCGAATTCGCCGACTTCTCCTACCGCGAGTACCTGGCCCGCCAGGGAATCTTCTCCCTCGTCCGGCGGGCCCAGGCCGTCCGGGTGGGGAAGGGAACGGTGAACGTCCTCCAGGCCGTCCTCCTCTCCTTCCGGCAGCGCGCCCAGGCGGTGATCGGCCGCATCCTCCACGAGCCGGCCGCATCCCTCCTGACCGGCATCCTCCTGGGGGTGGAAGGTGGCATCCCGAAGGACGTCAGCGATGCCTTTGCCGCCACGGGCACCAGCCACATCGTCGCCATCAGCGGGTTCAACATCGCCATCATCAGCGGCCTCTTCTACCAGGTCTTCCGCCGCTGGTTCGGACCCCGACGGGCCGTCTGGCCGTCCATCGCGGGCATTGCCCTCTACACCCTGCTGGTGGGGGCGTCGGCGTCGGTGGTACGGGCCGCCGTCATGGGCATCCTCTACCTGGTGGGACGAAACCTGGGCCGCCCCACCTACGTCCCCGCATCCCTGGCCGCCGCGGCGGTCGGGATGACCCTCTGGAACCCCCTGGTCCTGTGGGACGTCGGATTCCAGTTGAGTTTCGCCGCCACCCTGGGACTGGTGCTCTACGTGGACCGGTTCCAGCACGGGGCCCTCCGTCTCCTGACCCGTGTGACCTCCGAGGAGCAGGCCCGGCAGGCCATGGGCCTTCTCTCCGATGCCCTGCTGGTCACCCTGGCCGCACAGATTGCCACCCTCCCGCTGACCCTCTACTATTTCCGCCGCCTCTCCCCCGTCTCCCTCCTGACCAACTTCCTGATCCTTCCGGCGCAGCCCGCGGTGATGATCTGGGGCGGACTGGCGACCCTGGGTGGGTTGCTCTGGCTTCCCCTGGGGGAGGTCCTGGGCTGGGTGGCCTGGCTCTTCCTGACGTACACCATAGAGGTCGTCCGGTGGGCGGCCGGCATCCCCTACGCGTGGGTGGACGTGGGCCGGATGACGGCGGCGGGGACGTGGGCCCTCTACGGCGGAATTGGCGCGCTCACCGCCGTTGCGGACCCCCAGACGCGGGCCCGTCTGCGCGCCCTCTGGGGCAGTCTGACGGGGCGCCTGAGCGACCGTCTCCTGCTGGGCACCGCCGCGCTCCTCCTCCTGCTGGCGGGGGTTGCCCGTTTCTCCCTACCCGACGGCCAGTTGCACGTCGTCTTTCTGGACGTGGAGGGCGGGGACGCCGTCTTCATCCGCACCCCGTCGGGGCGGCAGATACTGG
>JAPYWT010000304.1 GCA_028276215.1 Thermoflexus sp.
GGTGGGGTGAGGGCCAGGCGGAATTTTTACGCCCGTAAAAAGTGTCAACATATTTCCCTGGAAAATTGAACCATCCCTCCTGAACTGATGCAGTTTGAGTGCCCTTTTCTGACTTGAGCGGCAGGTTCAATGGCCACCACGAGAGCGGTCAGGTCGTCGGGCGCGCCTCTGATATGCACGGCCTCAGCCAGGTAATTACACACCCCTTGCGGCTCCTGGAAAGCTTCAAACGCTTGTTGAATTTCCTGAGCGGAAAGAACATCGGAAACCCCATCCGAACAGAAAAGCAGGCGGTCGCCCATCTCCAGTGGCCATTCCCCGAATCCGGGCGAGAGAAAGGGCTGGTGTGAGCCAAGAGATTGGCTGAGTATGTTGGGGGAAGGCCAATCCCGGCGATTGGCCGGCAGACGGTTTGCCTTGCGCAACTCGTTCAGCATTGTGTGGTCTTCTGTCAATTGCTGCAGATCCCCACGACGCCAGAGATAGGCACGGCTATTGCCAACGTGAGCCACCCACAGAAGCAACTGGGGAACGCAGACCCATCCGATCAGGGCAGTCGTTCCCATTCCCCAGTAAGCGTCTTCCCGCGCGGCAGTTTCCCGGATGGCTTGATGCGCGGCGAGCAGAGCGGTGCCCAGCAGGGTTTGTCGGTCTTCGGATGGGGTCGTGGTCAGGACTTGATAGATAGCATCAATCGCTATGCGGCTGGCTACTTCTCCCGCCTGATGCCCTCCCATGCCGTCGGCCAGCAGAAACAGTCCACGCTCTATGTCAATGCGGTAGCAGTCCTCGTTCAAGGGATGAGAACCGCCTTTTTCGCTGACTACGCCCACCGCAAGGTGGAAGGGGGGCTGTAAAGGCTGCGTGCCGGTCATCGGAGTTGCACCTTTCTGACAATGGTTCAACTTTCTTCTGAACCCATACAAACAGGTTCAGCGCAAGCAATTGGAAGAAGGCCAATAAGAAGTAAGGCCAGGCCCAGACCGGCTTCCAGTGCGGAACGGTCAGGTCAGGGATGACCATAAACCCCAACGGGATGTTGCTGCTGGCCGCGAGTTGTCGCAGGCTGATCCAGAGCGCAATTGCCAGGCCGCCGGGGATAACGATATTCAGCAGAGTTGCCAGCACATAATCAAATAAAGTGACTTCTAATCGCTTTAGTCTCTGAACAGCCTGACGCGCCAGAAATCTATTCCAATCCAGCGTGGGAGGTTTCAGAGTCACAACCCGGTTGACCATACTGCTGATGCGCAGGGCGGGGAACAGGATAAGCGGGGTGGCCACACCGGTCAGGAGAATGCCCCAACCCATCGTTCCCCAGCGCTCTACGGAGGCCAGCAGCATCTCGCGCATCCAGGTAGCGGGGCTGGAGGAGAAAATGAGCGTCAGTGTTTGCGCTACGGGGTGTCGGACGGCTCCAGCCATCCAGACGGTAGACGCCAGGAGGAGCAAAACCAGCACGCTCCCCCATCCACGCCGGAACCAAAGATAACCCAGGGCAGAGAGGATAATCAGATGGAAAATTCCCCAGACCGAACGGATGGCTGAGATGAAAAAATTCCCCAGAGATTGCCAGCCCAGGGATGCATCGTACTTTATCATCGCAGGGGACGGTGGCTGAGGAGTTGTAGCGGTTGTCGCAGGCGTGGAGAGAGGGGTGGGGGTGGTTGCCGGAGGGGTAACAGTCACCTGTGCCAGTGGCATGGCCGTTGCTTCCACCTGGGGTGATGGAGGGGGGATCGTTGCCAGGTAGCGGGGGAGGAGAGATGGTCCGGCAATGGCGAAGAGCAGACAAAGCACCGCTAAGACCAGGCCAAAATTTCCGGCAGCGTGCTCATAATAATCGCGCAATTCCCTCCCGGCATGCCAGAGGATCACCGCGGCGGCCAGCCAGGGCATGCTCCACCACCAGCCGTCCCGGAGTTTTGAAATCCAGGTAGCACCTGCTAACAGGCTGAGGCTGAGCAGGGTCCAAAAGATAAAAGGCCTGCCTTCGGTTTTCTTGTACCCCTGATACCATGCGATGATCAGGGTGATCAACCCGCCTGCCAGCAGGAGCCACATCCAGAGGGAACCGGGTATGTCCAACATCCTCTCCTGCAGCCACGGTCGGAAGATGGTCGGGGCGAGAAAGGCAAGGAGCAGATGCGAGATGCCCAGTACCAGTGCAACCCTCATGTGGGCGTCGTCTTCCTGCCAGGCGTCAATGGCGACGGTGATGTGGGAGAGAGCGGCCAGGAACCACACAACGGCCCACCACCACCCGCCTGTCAGGCGAGATAACCATCCGGCAACAACAAGAGCGATAAAACCCAGAGACGAAAAAAGCAGGTAACCGCCTAAAGTTTCTCTGGAGGCGTAGAAGACGGTTCCTGCGAACGCGAGGGCAATTCCCACCCCGACGAGAATCCCGACCCAGGGATTCTGGCTGGCGCGGCCAATCTGCCATGGCGTGAAGAGCCAAAGGGCCAGGACAAGCAGGGAAAGACATCCTGCAAGTATGTTGACCTGTTTCTCTTTCATCGTTTTCCTCATTTTCCACAATATTTGTGGCTTGTGTGGTTATCTACTTCTAATGAGGGTGGCTGGTATACGACGGTTTTGTTCCTTGCGTGGGCACGTGCTTGCACATAGATGTCCAAGAGCCATAGAGGGTCTGCCCGGTGATTGATTGAAAAATGACAATGTCCTGCAGAGGAGACGAGGTGTGGGCGGTGTGAAAGCAGGAGAGAAGCCCGGAGAGAACTGGAAAAAAACGGAGTGATTCTCAGGAGGCCCCGAACCCCCCTGGGCTGGCGAGATCCTTCTCTCTCCTTTCCAGGTTAAAAAACGAAAAGGCGGCCCCGCCACGACTTGATAGGGCTGCCTTATCGGCACACTACAACAACTTCCGCGCTATCAGCGCTGGCGTGGAGACGGGCCCTCTGTCGGTGCTCTAACCACCGCCGAGGGCGTTTTTATTTGGAAAGGTGCATTTAAAGTATACCCCGAAAGGGGCCATTTGTCAAACGCGGCCGGATGCTGGGTGTGTCCCAAAGTTGCGACCTGTGCGGCGGGGCGGGCCTCCACTTTGGGGCGCAGTCAGGCCCAGAGGGCCTGGGCCTGCTCCCAGGCCGCTGCGCCCAGTCGGCGGCCCGCCTCCTCGGCGGCCTTCTCTCCGGCCTTCAGCAGGTAGGGGAGGAAGGGAGCCAGAAAAGGTACCAGTTCTTTGACCAGTTGAGAGATGTCCATTTGCCTCCTCCTGCGAAGAGTGCTATTCCACCCCACCGGTCAGGGTCTGGCGGAGCCAATGGAGCAGGTCGCCGGGGGTGCCCAGGCGCAGGGGGAGCGCGCCCGGCGGGATGGCCAGAAAGTGCCGGACCGGGTATCCAGGAAGTAACTGTTCAGCCTCACCCCTCCCCCAGCGGCTTCGCCGCTACCGCCGCAGGCGGCGGGGGTGGGGTGAGGAAGCCCGAATGGTTACTCCAGGAAGACCTTATCCACCGGCGGATTCACCCCGTACCTCGCGCAGGGTTTTCAGCATCGTCTCCAGGTCCGCGCCCTGGGCACGCCACTGCGCGGCCAGCCGGTCCGCCAGCCGGTCGGTCTCCAGGGTCTGGGGCACCAGGATGAGCGCACCGTCCAGGTCCAGCAGGGTCAGGATGCCGCCCTCATGGATTTCCAGTTTCCGACGGAGCGACGCCGGCAGGGTGATGACCCCCCGTTTGGCAACCTGTATCTGATAGACGCCCATAACGGCCTCCGATGGGAATGACCGATGGCGAAATGACCAATGACAAATGACCAATGACCAATGACAAATGACCAATGACCAATGACAGAATGGGAGGGTCGGGAATTCTGTATTGCAGTATATCAGATAACCGGTCGCTGTCAACTGCCCGTTGGGAGGGGAGTCCCCAAATTGCAGGACAACTGCGAGCAGTTGTCCCTACAGGTTGGGGCCCTTCTCCCAGGCCTCCAGGACCTGCCGACGGGTGCGGTATTCGCCGTGCTGGCGGAGTTCTTTCTCCCTGGAGTTTGATGCGCTCCCAGGGCGGGTTGCAGAGGACGACGTCAAAGCCGGGGGGGGGGGGGGGGGGGGGGGCCGCCCCGCCCCCCCCCCCCCCCCCCCGCCCCCCCCCGGGCCGCGCC
>JAPYWT010000232.1 GCA_028276215.1 Thermoflexus sp.
TGCCGCATCAGATTTTGTGGGCCATTCCGGCCAGTGCGCTGTACATTGGTAGACATTCGGGGATGCCAGCAGTCCGACTGGTAGTTCGGGGGCTGGATGCCCTGAAGGCCGGACATCTGGATGATGCAGAGCGGTTGGCCCGGGATGCACTGGAAACTGCCCGCAAGGGTCGCCATTCTCTCGGCGAGGGAATGGCCGCCCTCTTATTGAGCAACCTCTACTGGGGACTTGGCCGTACCCAACCGGCCCTGGACATGGCCCGACAAGCCCGCGAGGTGTTTCGGCGGCAGCCCGGCCCCGACCAGCGGCATAATGAAGCCGTCTCTGCCCTTAACCTCGGCCTGGTCCGCCATCTGATGGGGGATTATACTGGGGCCCTCAACGAGTATCACGATGCCCGGCAATTGCTGGATAACGCTTCCCAGTACTGGATAACCCAAAAAGAGACAGAGCAGGCCGATTTATGTGAGCAATTACAGCAATGGGCTGAGCATCTGATTGAACGACTGACAGACTCTCCCTCTCACGAGAGGGCGCTCACCCTTTTCCTGCCCGTCCACTTTGCAGACGGAGCCAAAGCCAGCCTCTGGGGAGAGTATGCCCGGGACGCCTCGCTGATTTTAGATGGAAAAACGCTGCGGATTCTTCCCCTGCGGGACTGGCTGGTCCTGACGGCTGATTGCTGCGTGTTCCCTGTCCCCGATCCGCAGATGCATCAGTTGATCCAGCAACAGGTAGGGGAAGACGGCGATTACATCCTGGCCCAGCCCGGCGACCCCCTCCCGGATGACCCTTTCTTTATTTCGGTGGATTCGCAGGGTATCACCGAATTCATCCGTCAGCAAGATGGCACGGTCATGGCCACCATTCAACTTGTCCGAATCATTGGTGGACCCGCCCCCACCCGGTATCGCCCGGTGGCCCTGGCTGTATAACTGGCTACCTGACAGTTTTGTGCAAAGCGTTCCGGCTGCTGGCTAATGGCCCCTCTCTCATTCCCTCTGGCCCCGCTTCTCTCCCCGCAGCGGGGAGAGAAGCGGGGGGAAGAAGTGGGGGTTTGGGGGGGGGGGGGGGGGCCCCCCGCCCCCCCGGCGGCGAAGCCGCCGCCCCCAAACCCCCTCTCTCCCCCTCCCCGCGCCGCGCAGCGGCAGTGGGGGCACGAATGATTCAGAACCATTAATGAACCTGGGGGCAGGGGGGAGAGGAATCTGGCCGCAATGCCCAAAAGAGCCCCAGACACATTGGGGAAAAATCAAGTTGCACATGACGTGAAGAATGTCGGCGGAGGCCGACAACCGGCACGAAGTGCCCGGGAAGGGCGATTTCCATCGGCGTGAAAAATCTGTGTGCATCCGTGCGATCCGTGTACACCCGTGTCCGATCTCCGACATCGCCGCCGCGCTGCGGGAGGGGGCCGCGGCGCTGGCCCCCGTCACCGATACGCCCCGGCTGGAGGCGGAGGTCCTGCTGGCCCACGCGACGGGGCTCACCCGAACGGCCATCCTGGCCCACCCGGAGCGGCCCCTGAGCCCCGATGAGCGGGCCCGCTACGGGGACCTGCTGGACCGCCGGGCCGCCGGAATCCCCCTCCCCTACCTGACCGGACGGGCGGAGTTCTTCGGCCTGGATTTTGTCGTCACGCCCGATGTGCTCATCCCTCGCCCGGAGACGGAAGCCCTGGTGGAACTGGCCCTGGAGCGGGGCCCGCGGACCGTGGTGGATGTGGGGACGGGGAGCGGATGTGTGGCGGTGGCACTGGCGACCCGGTTGCCCCGCGCCCGCATCTACGCCACCGACCTCTCCCGCGCCGCGCTGCGGGTGGCGGCGGAAAACGCCCGCCGTCACGGCGTGGCGAACCGCATCCACTTCCTGCAGGCCGACCTGGCTTCCCCGCTGAGGGGGCCGGTGGACATGCTGGTCAGCAATCCGCCCTACGTGGCCGAAGAGGAATGGGCGTCGTTGCCGGAGTCGGTGCGGGAGCACGAGCCCCGGCTGGCGCTGGACGGCGGGCCGGGGGGGCTGAGGGTGGTCCGGCGACTGCTGGCCGATGCCGCCCGTCTGCTCCGCCCGGGGGGCGTTCTGCTGGTGGAAATCGGCGCCGGGCAGGGCCCGGAGGCGGCCGCTCTGGCCCGCGTGGTGTTCCCCCTGGCGCGCGTCCAGATTTACCCTGACCTGGCTGGCCGCGACCGGGTACTGGAGGTTGTCCTGTGACCGCCCGAATCGTCCGGGCCGAAGAACCCGATGCCGTGGAACAGGCTCTGGCCGTGTGGCAGGCAGGAGGACTGGTCGCAATCCCTACCGACACCGTGTACGGACTGTCTGCCCTCCCCACCCGCACCGATGCCCTGCGTCGCCTTTGGCGGATCAAGGGCCGGGACGACGGCGCTTTCATCGCCCTCCTCCTCTCCGACCTGGAGGAACTCCCCCGTTTCGCAGTATTGCCGGAGGCGGTCCGGCCCCTGGTTCAGCGCTTCTGGCCGGGCCCCCTGACCCTGATGCTTCCCCGGACCGAAGCAGTCCCGCCGGAAATCGGGGAGGGGCCCCGGGTCGGCATTCGCCTGCCCGCTCTTCCTCTGGCCTGCGCGCTGATTCGGGCGGCAGGGGGAGCGCTGGCGGTTACCAGCGCGAATCTCCCGGGCTATCCCCCCGCCCGGACCGCTCAGGAGGTGCTGGCCCAACTGGGCCCGGAAGTGGACCTGGTGGTCAATGGGGGGTGGGTACCCATCGGGGTTTCATCCACCGTGGTGGATTGCACCCGATGGCCGCCCGTGATCGTGAGGGAGGGCCCTATTTCGGAAGTGGACATTCGGGCAGTTCTGGGGTTGATCCGTCGGGATGTTCCGTAGGGGGTAAAAACGGGCTGGCGGTACGGCGAGAAGTGCCGTACCGCCAGCCCGTTTTTTTGCGGCGGTGCGTTTACCGCCGGGAACTGCAGCCAGCGCAGGAAGTCGCCGAGCAGGAGGTGCAGGAAGAGCCTCCGCCGGCAATGACCCCCTCGCTGCCGATCGCCGCGAACAGCGAAATCGCCCGCCGGGTCTCCTGGCTACCACAGTATGGACAGGCAATCGGAGCATCCGCGCTGGACATCGGTCGCAGCGCGTCAAAACGGTGCTGACATTGCTGGCAGATATACTCGTACAGCGGCATCTTCCACCTCGCGCCGGAAATTTTACTGCTTCTGGCCCAAAAAGTCAACCCCCCAGATGCCTCAGAGTCACCTGAGTTGACAAAAATCCTCTCCGCTGGTAGAATACGGGCCGCACGGCCCGTTCGTCTAGTGGACCAGGACGCTGGCCTCTCAAGCCGGAAACAGGGGTTCGAATCCCCTACGGGCCATCGGCCCGCCTGTAGGGGCGACAATAAGGGGCGACCGCAAGGGTCGCCCCTACAATTTTTGTCCCCGGCCAATCGTAGGGGCAGGGCTTGCCCCTGCCCCAGGGCTTGCCCCTGCCCCAGGGGGGCGATCGCAAGGGTCGCCCCTACATTCGTGTTCCTTCGTGCCCTTCGTGGTTATTTTCTACCCCGCCACCGCTGCAGCCCCCAGCCGATCAGCACCCCCAGCGGCGCCAGAATCACCCCCAGAAGCCCCGTCGGCACCATCTGCAACAGGTCCATGTAGTACTTGAACCCCAGTTTCAGGTCCGGGAGGGCCCAGGAGAAGCGGATGTTGTAGAGCCAGTAGAACAGGTCCACCTGGAGCAGGAGCAGGTAGCCCACGAAGAAGGCGAAGGTCACCATCCGCTCCAGGGTCTGCAGGAGGGGCCGCTTCCAGGAGATCAGAGCCAGCAGGAGACCCGCCACAACGAACGAGAGGGCCGCGTCCAGCAGCCGTTCGTTGAAGAAGGCCTTGATCTGAGCCTCGGAGTTGAACGCGGAGAGGGACCAGGTGTACCCCCGACCGAAGAACAGGGCGTTGTAGAAGACGAAGTAGAGCAGGGCAAACCCCAGCGGGATCAGCAACTGGCGCAATCGCCGCCGGAACAGGAGCAGGTAGAGGAGCGGGACGAGAGCAATGCCCAGCGCGATGGGCAGTCGGAGGAGCCGTTCCCGCCAGAACCGCTTCGCCCGCGCGGCCTGAGCCCGCGCGGTAATCTCCTCCCACATGCCGCTCACGGCCCCCTCTTCCCCCCGCGCCAGCCGCTCCCGGTATCTGGTCAACACGTCTCCCGCGAACGGCCGGACCCCCAGGGTCTGGGCGTAGGCGTCGTAGAACCCCACCAGTTGCAGGCCAGCGTTCAGCCCGATGCGCCCCTTCGCTTCGGCCGACGCCTCCAGCATCTCCACCAGCGGGCGGCCCTGGGCGTGGACCGGGATGGGGACGCCCAGCAGGGCGGCAATGGTGGGGGCGATGTCGGCCTGGAGCCGCTCCGTGTAGACCCCGTGGCGAATGGCCTTCCCGACCATCACCAGTGGGACGTGCAGGACCGACTGCTCCCAGCCGCCGTGCCCGCCAGCATCCACATGCCCGTGGTCGGCGGTGACGATCAGGACGTCCTTCTCCGGGTCCAGTCGCTCCGCCAGGAGGCCGATGTAACCGTCCACCCGCTGTACCTCATCCAGGTACTGGGAACTGACCCCGCCGTACAGGTGGGCCAGTTCATCGGTCCCGCCGAAATAGACCAGGATCAGTCCCTCGGGGTAGTTGTCCAGCGCCTGGGTGGACAGGCGGTAACTGTCGCTGTCCATCTGGGCCCACGCCTCCGGCGGGGCATTCTCGTCTTCGGGGCCAGGCACTTTCACGAACTCTGTGAGATGGGAACCGTAGAGTTTCTTCCACCCCCCTCCTCCAACGACGACGGCCGGCATCCCGGCATCCCGCGCCGCCTTGAAGATGGTGTCCACCCGGACTTCCCCCTCGTACCAGTTGGTGGTCACCCCGCTGACCTCCTGCCACAC
>JAPYWT010000233.1 GCA_028276215.1 Thermoflexus sp.
TCGTTGTACAAAATCACCCCACCTCTTGAAAAAAACCACCAAGACGCAAAGACACGAAGATTAAAAAAATTTTCTTTGTGTCTTCGTGTCTTCGTGGTACAAAATCACCCCACCTCTTGAAAAAACCACCAGGACACAAAGACACGAAGATTAAAAAAATTTTCTTTGTGTCTTCGTGTCTTCGTGGTACAAAACCACCAAGACACGAAGACACGAAGACACGAATATTAAAAAATATTTTCTTGGTGTCTTCGTGTCTTCGTGGTAAAAATCACCCCAACTGGGATTTCAGGTACGCCTCCATAAAGGCGTCCAGTTCTCCGTCCAGCACGGCCTGAGTGTTGCCGGTCTCGTAGCCGGTCCGGTGGTCCTTGACCAGTTGGTAGGGATGGAGGACGTAGGAGCGAATCTGGTTGCCCCAGGCCGCCTCAATGTGTTTGCCTTTGATTTCCGCCAGTTCCCGCTGGCGCTTCTCCTCTTCCAGTTCCATAAGGCGGGCCCGCAGGACCCGCAGGGCGGTCTCCCGGTTCTGGGTCTGGGAGCGTTCGTTCTGGCAGGTGACGACGATGCCGGTGGGAATGTGGGTGATGCGGACGGCGGTCTCGTTTTTCTGCATATGCTGACCGCCCGCGCTGGAGGAGCGGAACGTCTCTATCTTCAGGTCGTCCGGGTTAATCTGGATACCGGCGGTCTCCGGCAGGTCCGGCCAGACCTCCACCAAGACGAAGGAGGTATGGCGGCGGTGGGCGGCGTCAAAGGGGGAGAGGCGCACCAGCCGGTGGACGCCCCGCTCCGCCCGCAGGTAGCCGTAGGCGTAGGGCCCGGAGACGGCGACGGTGGCCCGTTTGATGCCGGCCTCCTCTCCGTAGAGCCGGTCCACCAGGTCGGTTTTGTAGCCCCGAGACTCGGCCCAGCGCAGGTACATGCGCAGGAGCATCTCGGCGAAGTCCTGCGCGTCGGTGCCGCCGGCTCCGGCGTGGATGGCCAGGAAGGCGTCGTTCCGGTCGTAGGGGCCGGAGAAGAGGAGCCGAAACTCCATTTTTTCCAGTCGGTTCTCTACTTCTTCCGCTTCTTTCTGCAACTCCTCCGTCAGGCTTTCATCGCCCAGCGCGGCCAGTTCCAGGGCATCGGCGACCCGCCGCTCCAGGGCGACCCACGGCCCCAACTCGTCCCGCAGGTCGGACAGGCGCTGCATGACCTGCTGGGCGGCCTCCGGGTCGTCCCAGAAATCCGGCGCGGCGGCCTGCTCTTCCAGACGGGCAATCTCCTGCTCCTTGCCGTCCAGGTCAAAGCCGCCTCCGGACGTCCTGGAGTCGGGCCTGCAGGGCGAGGAAACGACCTTGCAATTCGTCCATTAACTCGTTTCTCCCTCCAGATGAGATGTACAGTACGGGCAGCGGGTGGCCTTCAGCGGGATGGCGGAGAAGCAGTACGGGCACTCCTTCGTCGTCGGCGCGGCCGGGGCGGTCTCTTTGGCCCGCCGCATGCGGTTCATCGGGCGAACAACGAAGAAGAAGACCGCTGCCGCCACGATGATGAAGTTCAGCACCGTGTTGATGAAGAGGCCGTAGTTGATGGTCGGCGCGCCCGCCGCCTGGGCCTCCGCCAGACTGGCGTAGTGGCCCGACAGGCTGATGAACAGGTTGGAGAAGTCCACCTTGCCCAGAAGGAAGCCGATGGGCGGCATCAGGATGTCCCTGACCAGAGAGTTGACGACGCTGCCGAAGGCGGCGCCGATGACGATGCCGATGGCCATGTCCAGGACGTTGCCCCGCAGGGCGAACTCTTTGAACTCCTTCAGCATGGTGACCTCCTTGCAGTGGCTGAAACGCACAAATTATGATAACACAAAACCGCGATTTGCGCCAAGTGCCGGGAGTCCGGACCTCACAGGTGCAGGTTTTCCTCAGAAAGTGGGAGGCCGTTGGCTCCTGCCCGCCCTCATCCCCCTCTCCCCCGCTATACGCTGCCTTGCGGCGGGGGAGGGGGGTTAAGAAATCTGTTTTATGGCGGCGGCGAAGCCGCCGCCATAAAAACAAACCTCACACACTCCGTATCCGACAGGCGCTGGACGCTGTGTTAACAAAGGGGTATAATAACGTCATCTTTTTCAAGAACCTGAGGGTGCTATGAAAATCGGGGTCACCCAGCCATCCTGCATCCCCACATCGCGAGGGGGCGGTCTCACGACTTTTGCAGCCCTGCGATACCGAAACTATCGGCTCTGGTTCATCGGTCAGGCCCTTTCCCTGATGGGCACCTGGATGCAATCCGTTGCCCAGGGGTGGGTCGTCTATCAGATTACGGGCTCCCGGTTCGCACTGGGGGCCATCTCCTTCGCCAACACTATCCCCACCCTTTTCCTGATGCTCCCGGCTGGCGCCGTGGCCGACCGGGTCTCCCGGCGAACCCTCCTGATCTGGACGCAAACGGCAATGATGCTCTGCGCGTTCATCCTCACTGCTCTGACCGCTGCTGGCGTCCTGCAGGTCTGGCATGTCGCTGTGCTGGCTTTTGCCCTGGGCGTGGCCAACTCCTTTGACGCCCCCGCCCGCCAGTCCCTGGCAGTGGAGATGGTGGAGGACCGACGGGACCTGATGAACGCCATCGCCCTGAATTCCACCATGTTCAACCTGGGCCGCGTGGTGGGACCGGCGGTGGGGGGAGTTGTACTGGCGGCCCTGGGACCGGCCTGGTGCTTCGGACTCAACGGGGTCAGTTTCCTGGCCGTCATCGGGGCGCTGCTGGGGATGCGGCTTCCGCCCCATCCAGCCCCCACCTCCCGCGAGCCCCTCACTCAGCAGGTGGCGGCCGGGCTCCGATACATTCGGACCAACGGCCCGGTGCGCCTCATCATCCTCCTGCTGGGTGTCTCCACCCTCTTCGGCTTCTCCTACTCCACCCTGATGCCGGCCTACGCGGTGGACGTCCTTCGGGTTGGGGAAACGGGACTGGGGCTGCTGACCACATCGGTCGGGGTCGGAGCGCTGGCCGGCTCCTTAACGGTGGCCTCCCTGGGGCATGTCCGGCGGAAGGGACGGCTTCTGCTGGCTGGTAGTTGTCTTTTCCCCACCGCGCTGTTGGGGTTCGCCTTCTCCCGGTCGTTTCCTCTCTCCCTGGCTCTGCTGGCTGCCGTTGGGTTCGGCTTTGTCCTGCAGAACACCACCAGCAACACCATCGTCCAGATGCTGGTGCCGGACCACCTGCGCGGTCGGGTGATGGCCGTCTATACTCTGACCTTCTTCGGGACGATGCCTTTCGGTTCGCTGCTGGTCGGCAGCATTGCCCAGGTCCTGGGCCCGACAGTGGCGGTGGCAATAGGCGCTGCTGCCACGCTGGCCTGCGCGCTCTGGATTCTGCTGGCCCAACCGGCGATGCTCAGACTGGCAGTGGAGCCGTCGTGAAGCGTGAAACGTGAAACGTAAAGCGTGAAACGTAAAGCGTGAAACGTAAAGCGTGAAACGTGAAGCGGGTGGGGACTACTGCGCCGGATTGACCACCCGTCCGACGAACAGAATCGTGCCTGTCTGAAGGTCGCGGATGAGGAAGATGAAAGGACGGTCCACGGTAATTTCCGCGCGCGGGATGAGAGCCGTCAGGCCGACAACGACCGCAGTCGCGGCGGCGGCCTCGGTACCGCCCTCATCCACGACGACAAAGGCTTTGTGCAGGATGCGGCTGATGTAAAGGTCCCGGCTTCCGTCCATCCCCGAAAAGTCGGCCTGATCGGGCCGGAAAGCGGCGGGCATGCCCATCGCGGCCAGCGTATCCGCCAGGCCGAAATCCGATTCTATCCGAAAGCGGGGCATCGTCAGGGTAACCTGCCCGTACGCCAGCCTCCCTAAAATCTCCTCCACCCGTTCGGCGTCCAGCGAGTCCTCAAACTCCTCAAACCGGCCCGCATCGGGGAGAAGGATGACCATTGCCAGTTCCTTACCGTCGTACGGCAATTCCACTGCCTGGAACCCTTCCCCCACCACAAAGCCGGAGTTGGCCGTCCTCCGCATCATCGGCACGGTGACCTGACTTCCGTCCAGCAGATGGAAAGCGCCATCTCGGGTCGCTCTCGGGTCAAATTGCTCGTCCCACGCGGCGTTGAAGTAGATGGCGTTGGTCAACACCAGACGGGTCAGGGTGTCCACCGCGCCGGGCGGGAGCAGGTCCCGAATGCGGCCCTCGGTCTGGTCGCTGACCCAGTCGTTGATGACCCCCCGGGCGGCCTCCGGGTCGCCCGCGAGGTCCAGCAACCGCAGCCCGGCGTCGTAGTTACGGGCCAGCGTCTCCAGGAATTCAGGGAGGAACTGGTAGCCCTTCTGGCCCCAAAGAGCGTTGACGATGTGCAGCCGGAAGCCCTTCCCGTCCTTGCCCCGGGCCCCCTGGCCTCGCTGGGCCAGTTCCAGGTCCAGGGCATTAAAAGCGGGATGCAGGCGGTCCTGGGGGAGGGTGAAGTGAAGGGTTTCGGCCATCTGACGCTCCGTCTCGCCCCGGGCGCCTGCCCAGGTCATCGCCAGCGCGATGGAGATGCTGAACGGGGAGTAGAAGAGATTGCCGTCCTCTTTCTCCTGCAGCGCGCGGTACAGGTCAAAGGCGAAACCGTTGTTGCCGTTGACCAGTTTGGTCAGGTCCTGGGCAGGGACATCGGGCCGGGTCACCCGCGCTGCATCCGCCCGGACAACCTGAATATGGCGGTCTTCTGGACGGACACAACTCGCGACCAGGCCCAGCAAGAGAAGCGCAACGATTAGATTCTGAACGAAGAGTTTCATCCTGTGGCCTCCTTTCCCGTGATAGAGGCAGGTTGGCGGCCTCTATCCTTCAGACGTCCGGAAGACAATGGGCGTTCCCTTCTGGGCGCAGTCCACGCAGCCTCAAACGGGGGGAGAAGAGGGGAAA
>JAPYWT010000235.1 GCA_028276215.1 Thermoflexus sp.
CAAGAGGGGCGGCCATCACCCCGCCAATCAGCAGCCCGACGATAATGCGCCAGTGCGTGGAAATCAACAAAACCACGAAGGACACGAAGGCCGCACAAGGGCACGAAGGATGATATTTTATCCCTTTGTGTCCTTTGTGAGTACTTTGTGCCCTTTTGTGGTAGGTAATTACCAAGTTTCCTCCTGAACAGGATAAAGGTTTCAGCGGTTGACAAAGCGCACAAACCGTTCTGCTTCTTCCCATTCCTTATCGGCTACATCATACCAGTCGAAGGCCAGTTCGAGAGGAGAACCATCTTGCGCTTTCCCTCGCACGTAGAGGTAACGCTTATGCTGCAGGGTTGGACCATAGCCGCGCCCCGCCCCGCTCAGAGAAGCAGCGGCTTGCAGCAGCACCTGCCCAACCACGAACGGTTTCCAATCGGGACGGGGCAGGGAGACTTCAGCGGTAATCTGTCCCAGCGGCATGAGACAGTAGTAATCGGGCTGACCGCTCCAGTGACTCTTCCACGAACGATAGACCCAGCCCACCAGGTAATCGGGCGTCAGGCGCACGTAAGAATCGCTCAGATTGTCCACAAACTGCTGACACAGTTCGTCTATGAGCCTCTTTTCTTCGGCAGTCATGCGCTCTGCTTCGATCAAACGGATATAACCAAACGCCGGTTGAGGCGGGCGTTCCCACGGGTAGCGCAAAAAACGGCGGAAACGCTCATTGTGCTGACGATTTTCCCACAGATGATCCAGCAAACTGAAGAAGAAATCGCGGGCGACGGGATCGGCGGCATCGAGTTCAAACCCCCACAAGCCCTCTTGGGGCGTGGGTGCCAGTTCCTCCACAAAATGCGGCGCGGGGAAATGCTGAAGCACCTCCTCTCGCAAGGCATTGTGCAGGTGGAGCATGACCTCATGCGGAGCATCAATCGTGATGCTGGCGTGCCTTTTGCCCAGACCACTTCCTCCGGCTGCAAGGCTGGCCTCGTGTGGTTGGCGCAGATTCACCTCCTGCCAGCGCAGATCGCGTCGCCAGCGCAGGCGTTCCTCTTCGAGAATCAACTCCCCCCGTCCGCGCCCGGCCAGTTTCAGCAGCAGGGGATACGTCAAGGTACTGACGGCAAAGGCGAGGATCAAACTGAGGCCACAGGAAAGATAGGCGACCCATTCAGGGAAATTCCAACTCAGCAGACCGAAGAGCAGCAGCGGCAAGCCGAGGAACACAAAGAGAAAAATCACTATCGGAAGGATCACGGTGAAAAGCCCGCTGGTGTAGGGAATGGTCAACTTTTTGCTCATCTGGTCTCCCGGTAACGGAATCAGGCTGATGTTTTTATCACGGGATTCAGTGCTTGTTGACTTTGTTGTTGTCCCCGGTCAAAATCACGCTGCCGCTGACGTTCCCGCCGATGGTGAGCAGGAAGGCGTTGGAACTGACGCCGTACGCCATCCCCAGGGCCCCGTCAATCATCTGGGCAATAAACCCGATGAGGATAAAAACGAGAATGTTCTGCTCCACATCGCACCTTCCCTGGCCGGGCGGGGGGATGGCTCAGCGAGCACGGGGTTTCGGAGCGGCGGCAGAGCCGCCGCTCCGAAACCAAATTCTCCTGTCTTGCGGGGTCGCCATTCCGTCGGCGGCGTTGAGGCGAGAGAGCGGTGTGGCCTGATAGATGCCGCTATCTTTGCCGGTCACCAGCCCTTTCCAGCCAATCTTTTTAAGGAAAGGGAACTTCAGGTAGGTCCAGGGCTCTACGTGCTCGGCGATGACCTGAGTGTACTCGTGCGGTGCGTACTTGATGAATTCCCGGCCCTCGGGGTCCACCACCCGGACCATGCCGTCGTAGAAGTTCACCCGGTTCTGCTCGTCCACCAGGCCCATGGAGTACGTGGGCAGGGTGAACACATCGGATAAAATCATATCCAGATATACCGAATTGTCAAGTATAATCTGGCGGAACACAGGGCTTATCAGCGCTCTAATCTTGTCCGTTTGTAGTCAGGCACGAAGCGCCAGCGGAGTGCCGTTTTGGGCCTCTTCAACGCCACTCCGCTGCGCTTCGTGGCTCACTACGAGCATTTTCATCAGAGCATTGATAAGCCTTGCCCATCCCTCTCCTCCGCTTGACAATCCCCCCGCCCCTGCTAAAATGAGAACCGATGGGCCAGGAAGCGATCCGCAACTTCTGCATCATCGCCCACATAGACCACGGCAAATCCACACTGGCCGACCGGCTCCTGGAACTGACCGGCACCATCTCCCCGCGGGAGATGGCCGAGCAGGTGCTGGACTCCATGGACCTGGAGCGGGAGCGGGGAATCACCATCAAGGCGTCGGCGGTGCGGATGACCTACCGCGCCGCCGACGGCCAGACCTACGAACTGAACCTGATAGACACCCCCGGCCACGTGGACTTCTCCTACGAGGTCAGCCGGGCGCTGGCGGCCTGCGAAGGCGCCCTTCTGGTGGTGGACGCCTCCCAGGGCATAGAAGCCCAGACCATGGCCAACCTCTACCTGGCCCTGGATGCCGGCCTGGAAATCATCCCCGTCGTCAACAAAATAGACCTCCCCGCTGCCCGGCCCGACGAAGTGGCGAAGGAAGTGGCGGACCTGCTGGGCGTCCCCGCCGAAGAGGTCCTGCGGGTCTCCGCGAAGGAGGGGACGAACGTGCCCGCCGTCCTGGAGGCCGTGGTGCAGAAAGTCCCCCCGCCCTCCGGTCGGCCCGATGCGCCCCTGCGAGCCCTCATCTTTGACTCCCACTACGACCCCTACAAGGGCGTCGTCGCCTACGTGCGCGTGGTGGACGGCGCGGTGGAGAAGGGCTGTCGGCTGATGCTGATGTCCACCGGCCTGGAGACCGAACCGGTGGAAATCGGCATCTTCACCCCGGGTATGCAGCCGACGGGTCGGCTGGAGGCCGGGGAGGTCGGCTACATCGCCACCGGCCTGAAAACCGTCCGCGAGTGTCGGGTCGGTGATACGCTGACCGACGCCGCCCGCCCGGCCGAAGAGCCCCTCCCCGGCTACCGTCCGGCCAAGCCCATGGTCTTCGCCAGCCTCTATCCGGTGGAGGCGGAGGATTACCAGGACCTGCGGGACGCGCTGGAGAAACTCCGCCTCAACGACGCCGCCCTGACCTTTGAGCCGGAGACGTCCCAGGCCCTCCAGTTCGGCTTCCGCTGCGGGTTCCTCGGCCTGTTCCACATGGAAATCGTCCAGGAACGGCTGGAACGGGAGTACGGCCTGGACCTCATCGCCACCGCCCCCAGCGTCGCCTACCAGGTCGTCACCACCCGGGGGGAGGTCCTGGAAGTCTCCCGCGCCGCTGACCTGCCCGACCCCTCCGTCATCCGGGAAATCCGGGAACCCTGGATGAAGGTGCAGATTTTCACCCCCGCCGCCTATATCGGTCCGGTGATGGAACTGGTCACCCGCCGCCGGGGCCAGTACGAGACGACGGAGTACCTGGATAGCCAGCGGGTGGTGTTGACGTTCCATATGCCCCTCTCCGAGATGATTGTGGACCTGCACGACCGGCTGAAGTCGGCCACGCGGGGCTACGCCTCTATGGACTACACCTTTGAGGGCTACCGGCCCGGCGACCTGGTCAAGATGGACATTCTGGTCAACGAGCAGCCGGTGGACGCACTGGCGCTCATCGTCCATCGGGACCAGGCCTACGAGAAGGGGTCGGCGCTGGTGCGGAAGATGAAAGAAGTCATCCCCCGCCAGTTGTTCCCGGTGCCCATCCAGGCCGCCATCGGGGGCCGCATCATCGCCCGTGAGACCGTCCGGGCGCTGCGGAAGGACGTGCTGGCCAAGTGCTACGGCGGCGATGTCACCCGCAAGCGGAAACTTCTGGAGAAGCAGAAGGCCGGGAAGAAACGGCTCAAGCAGTTCGGGCAGGTGGTGCTCCCCCAGGAGGCATTCCTGGCCATCCTGAGGCTGGAGGAAGAGTAGGAGAATTAAGAGGCAAGAAGCAAGAGGCAGGAGGCAAGAAGCAAGAAACCCTGCATCCTGCATCCTGCATCCTGCATCCTTCATCCTGCATCCCGCGCGGGTCTGGAGGGGGAATGGAGGGAGAAGGACTGAAGTGTCGGTATTGTGGCCGTCCGATCGCGGTACCGGCATCCCGTTGCCCCTGGTGCGGGCGGACCATTATGGTCATCTGCGCCCACTGCAAGCAGTACACCGACGATCAGGGGACGGTCTGCCAGCACTGCGGCGCCCCGCTGGAACCGGCCCGTCTGGATGCCCTCCGCATCGGTGTGGGGGTAGACAACCGGACGGCCCAACTCATTATGGACCGGCAGCGGGCCCAACTGGTTGCCAGTGGCGTGGTTGTCCTGCACCTCTCCGAGTTCTTCTACGCCGATGCCCGGCGACGGACGGTCCTGGTAGACCTCTTCGGCTCCTCTCTGGACCCCCATCGGGAAGCCGCGGCTCTTCTCTTTGTCTCCATCGCCTATCTGGTCCAGCGTGGGTATTGTGCGCTTCAGTTCGCTGCGGACGGCGAATCCCTGCTCTGGGCCGAAGTCCGGCCGTGGGACGGGCAAACCCTCAGCCTGGAGGGCGCGCTGGCCCGACAGGCTGGCCTGGGCCAGACTCTTACCCAATCCCTCCGGCAGGCCGTCGCCGAAGAGGCGGGCATCACCCCGGAGCAGGAGCGGCCAGCCGACCGGCGGAGACGGCCTGCGGCAGCACCTCTCGCCCGCCCTGTTGCCGAAGCCGTGGTGGAATTGGCCCGCCGCACCGTCCTCCCCGAGCACCAGGAGAAAGAGGCATGCCGGGAGATTTACCAGTTGCTGGTCCAATTTGTCCAACGTGACCTTCCCCTGGCCCGCCGCATCGCCAGGGAGATTCTGGAGGCATTGAC
>JAPYWT010000236.1 GCA_028276215.1 Thermoflexus sp.
CGGGCGGCGAAGCCGCCCGCCGCAAAACCCCAATTCTCTCCACCTCGCCGTTTGTTGAGCATACCACAATTTAAGCGATAGTCAACCGTGTGCCCGGCGGGAATGTTGCAGGACAACTGCTCACAGTTGTCCTGCACGCCGCGGCCCATTGCCTTTTGTCTGTTCGGTGCTATAATCTTCCCCGAACCGCGCTACTGCCGTAACCATCCTGCCCGTCTGCGACCTGCGACCTGCGACCTGCGACTTGCGACTTGCGACCTGCGCCCTGAATCTGGAGGCCATCATGAACACTTCCGCCACCCCCGAAGCCATCGCACCGGTCCGGCTGAGCGCCAGTTACAAGTTCATCTGGGGACTGGCCGCGCTGGGGACCTCCCTGGTCTCCGGCACCTACGGGGCCCTCCTCCCCATCTTCTACCAGGACTACCTGGGCCTGCAGGCCCGCTGGATCGGGCTTGCCTCCGCCATCTACGCGGTGTGGAACGCGCTGAACGACCCGCTCTTCGGCTACATCACCGACAGCACCCGCTCCCGCCGGGGGCGGCGCATCCCCTACATGCGCTACACCGCCCCCTTCCTGGGCCTGACGTTCATCCTGGTGTGGCTGGCCCCCGCCCGGGCGGGCCAGGTGGCCCTCTTCGGGTGGATGCTGACCACCATGCTCCTCTACGACACCTGCTACACCATCGTCGGCCTGGTCTACTCGGCGCTGCTGCCGGAGGTGAGCGAGTCCGACGCCGAGCGGAACCACCTGCAGATTTCCGCCTCCCTCTTCGGACTGCTGGGCTTCCTCCTGGGGTTCATCATCCCGGAGATGTTCCGCCCCAAGGCCGGGACCTCCCCGTCCTTCCTGCCCCTGCAGGTCTCTATGGTCGTCGTCGGCGCGGTCAGCGCGCTGCTGGTCATCGCCACAACGCTGAAGGTGAAGGAGCGCCCGGAGTTCTACCGGGTGGACCAGCCGCTGCCGCTGAAGGAGGCCATCCGCTACACCTTCACCAGCAAGTCCTTCCTCCTCCTGGTCAGCCAGAACTTCATGTCCATCCTGATGCAGTCGCTGGTGGTGGGGATGCTCTTCTACCTGGCGGACTACGTGCTCCGGGTGAACGCGATTCTCCTTCTGGCGGCCGTCTTCATCCCCCTCTTCATCGGCGTTCCGCTGACCTCGCCCATCCGCCGACGGTTCGGGGTGGCAGGCGCGCAGCAACTCCTCCTGCTGGTGGCCGGGATCGCCCTGGTCCTCATCGCCGTGGTGCCGAATCCGCTCATCCCGGTCTGCCTGGCGGTGGCGGGGTTCGGGCTGGCGGGCCCCCAGACGTTGACCAACGTCCTCTTCGCCCAGGTGGCGGACGAGGACGAACTCCGCTCCGGGGTCCGGCGGGAGGGCGCGTTCTTCGGCGTCAACGCGCTGCTGACCAAACCGGCCCAGTCGGTGGCGCTGGCGCTCATCCCCTTCGTCCTGGAGGCCACGGGCTTCGTCACCCGGGAGGCCCACGGCGGTCAGATTTACCTGGACCAGCCCGCCAGTGCCCTCTTCGGGATCAAAGTCCTCATCGGCCTGATCCCGGGCGTGGCGCTGGTCATCGGCGCGGCCATCCTGCACTGGTTCCCCCTCAAGGGCCGCTACCTGGCCGAGGTCCAGGAACGGGTGCTCCGCCTCCACGCGGAGAAGCATGCCCGGTTGTAGGACAACTGCAAGCAGTTGTCCTACAAGAGGAGGTCCGATGAGCCGCTACGTGGAATTCCGTCTGCCCGACGGCAGTCCCGTCATTCTGGAAACCGACGAGCCGGAGAGAGGGGTGGTCAAGGCCGGCGTGGGCGAGGTGGTGGAAAAGGTTCAGCAGACCTTTGAGGAGGCCGTGGAGAACGCGCGCAAGGCGGCGCTGGTCATCCTGGAAAAAGTCCGCCACCTCTCCCTGCACGACCCGCCCGACGAGGTGGAGATTACGTTCGGGCTCAAGGCCTCGGGGGAATTGAACACCCTGGTGGTGGCCCGGGCGGGCACCGAGGCCAGTTACTCGGTCAGGTTGACCTGGAAGAAGGAAAAGAAGCCGGAGTTGGGTCAGAGTGCTGGACCTTGAAGTATGCGTCCTGCGCATCTGTGACGATGCGGGCTGGACCCGGGGCACGGGCTTCCTGGTGACGGAGACCCTGGCCGTGACCTGCGCGCATGTGGTGGAGGCCTGTGGCGCGGGGCCGGGCGGCCGCGTGCGCGTCGTCTTCCATCGCGGCGGCGGCGCGCGCCAGGCCGAGGTGCTGCGCGACGGCTGGCGCGAGCCGGACGGAGACGACGTCGCCATCCTCTCCCTGCAGCCGGAGGGCGCGCCGCTCCCGGAGGGCGTCCGGCCCGCCCGGCTGGGCTCCACCCGCGCCTGCGAGGGCCATCGGATGCGCGCGCTGGGCTTCCCGCCTCTGGGGGGCGGGTACGACGTGGCCTGGGCGGAGGGGGAACTGCGCGGCGTCGTGCCGCACCCCCGAAAGCGGCCCATGCTCCAGATGGACGCCCAGCCCATCCGCGAGGGGATGAGCGGCGCGCCGGTGCTGGACCTGGAGACCGGGCGGGTCGTCGGCATGGTCAACGAATACCTGGAAGGCGCGCCGCTGGAATGGGCGACGACCTCCGAGACCCTCCACCGGGCCTGTCCGGCGATTCCCCTCTACCCCCCGCAGGCGGTGGAGGACTACCTGGAGGACGTGCGCAGATACTGTGCCGAACTTCCGTACCTCACCCTGCACGACATCCGCCCGCCCCGGACGCTGGATGAAGTGTACGTCCCGCTCCAGGCGCGCCCCCAGATGCGCCCGGACCGTGAGGCAACTGCGAGCAGTTACCCGACAGAGGGCCCTCTCTCCATTTCGGACGTGATGCGGCGACACGACCCGCCCCACGTCCTCATCCTGGGCGAGCCGGGCGCGGGGAAGTCCACCCTCCTGCGCCAACTGGCCCAGCGCGCGTGGGACCGACCGCACGAGGTAGGGCTGGACGCCCCGCACCTCCCCCTCCTCATCCCGCTGCGCCGGCTGGCCGCGCAGGAGGCGGGTTCGCTGGAGGAGCGGCTGCGCCGCGCCGTGACCGGTGAACTGGTGCCGAAACGAGACCTCCCGGAGGATTTCTTCACCCGCTGGCCCGAGCAGACCGACGCGAACTGGCTGCTTCTGTTGGACGGGCTGGACGAGGTGCCCGCCGGACAGCGTCTGGACCTGATGGCGTGGCTCCGGCGGACCATCCCTACCCTCGGCCCCGTCCGCATCGTGGTCACCTCCCGGCCCTCCGGCTACTCGCCGGGCGAGTTGGACGAGCGGACCTTCGGCCACTACGACCTGCTGCCCTTCACGCCGGAGCAGGCCCGCCTGTTCGCCTCCCGGTGGTTCGGCGAAGGGGCAGAGAAATTCCTGGAGGAGTTTGCGCGCGTCCGGGCGGGGGCGCTGGGCGGCACGCCGCTCCTCCTGACCATCGCCGCGAAGGTCTACGGGGAACGGGGCGCGCTGCCCGGGCGCCGCTCGGCCCTCTACGACCAGTTCGTGGACATCTGGCTGGGGGAAGCGAAGGGGCGCGGGCTGAGCGCCGAACTGGGCGAGCGGGTGAGCCGTGTGGCGAAATTTGGCCTGGCGCGGCTGGCGCTGGCGATGACCGAACGGCCGGGGCTCACCCCCAGGGACCTGGAGCAGGAGGCAGCGGCCTATCTGCGCGACGCGCTGCGCCTTTCCGATGACGAAGCGGAGGCGGAGGGCCCCCGCTTCGTGGAGGTGATGGCGCGGCGCAGCGGCGTCTTCACCCGCCGGGGGGAGGCCTGCGACTTCATCCACCCCACCTTCCGCGAGTACCTGGCGGCCTGGGCCCTGGTGCGGGCGTGCCGGAAGGACGGCGGCTACGACCTGGAGCAGGCCTGGAAGCGGGCCGTCTCCCGCTGGGGGGAGGAACGCTGGCAGGAGGTGGCGCTGTTTGCGCTGAGCCTCCTGAGCGACGCCGGGCAGGACGTCACGCCGCTGGTCCGGCGCATCTGGCGCAAGGGAGAGGAGGGCTTGCGCTTCGCCGGGACCGTGCTGGCCGAAGGGGTGCCGGTGGAGGGAGGCCTGAGCGATGCCATCATAGATGCCCTGCTGGTCAGGGCTCGTGGAGCGAGATTGGAGGATTGGCCGATTTCTCTCCTGGGAGAACTGCGCGGTTATCCGCGCGCGGGGGATGGCCTGCTGGCGCTGGCGCGCGATGAGCGGATGTATGGATGGATGCGCGAGCGCGCTGCTGAGGTACTGGGCCGCCTGGGGTGGGCCGAAGAAGCGGCCCAGGCCTGGCTGGCGCTGGCGCGCGATGAACGGGTGGATGGATGGATGCGCGAGCGCGCTGCCGAGACGCTGGGCCGCCTGGGGTGGGCCGAAGAAGCGGCCCCCATCCTGCTGGCGCTGGCGCACGATGAGAAGGTGGACGGGTGGGTGCGCGAGCGCGCCGCCGAGGCGCTGGGCGGATTGGGGCGGGCCGAGGGCCTGCTGGCGCTGGCGCGCGATGAGCGGGTGGACGGATGGGTGCGCGTGCGCGCTGCCGAGGCGCTGGGCCGCCTGGGGCGGGCCGAAGAAGCGGCCCCCATCCTGCTGGCGCTGGCGCGCGATGAGCGGGTGGATGTGAATGTGCGCGAGCGCGCCGCCGAGGCGCTGGGCCGTCTGGGGCAGGCCGAAGAAGCGGCCCAGGCCTGGCTGGCGCTGGCGCGCGATGAGAAGGTGGATGGGCAGGTGCGCCTGCGCGCCGCCGAGGCGCTGGGCCGCCTGGGGCGGGCCGAAGAAGCGGCCCCCATCCTGCTGGCGCTGGCGCGCGATGAGCAAATGGACGATTGGACGCGCGAGTATGCCGCCGAGGCGCTGGGCCGCCTGGGGCGGGCCGAA
>JAPYWT010000237.1 GCA_028276215.1 Thermoflexus sp.
CGGCGGCTGCGCCGCCACCCCCTCCCCTCTCCCGCCCCGGCGGGAGAGGGGAGGGGGTTGGGGGGAGGGGTGAGGGCAGGCCGACACCCCTCGGGCCGAGCCCTCGGGGCGAGGCCCGGCACGAAGTGCCCAGGGAGGACGATTTCAATCGGCTGAATAGTCACATAAACAAAAGCGGACGCTGCCTTCTGGCGCGTCCGCTTTTTGATAGCCGGGACGGCTTTTCTAATCCCCTTCGCTTTTCTCCGAGCCCCCGTTTTCCTTCGTGGATTTCTTGCCCGCTGCCGTAGTGGAAGAGGAGGCCCGGTGGTCGGTTACGTAAAAGCCAGAGCCCTTGAAGATGATTCCTACCGGTTGGACCAGCCGGTAGACGCTGCCCCCGCATTCCGGGCAAACTTTCAGGGGCTCTTCGGTGAACCGCTGGAATCGCTCAAACCGAACACCGCACGCCTTGCACTGATACTCATAGATTGGCATCCTCTCACCTCCCTCCTACCCGATTGCTCTTTATATTATACTCCCTTTCTCCCAGATGGCAAGTGTCCATTGACTTGACTTTCCCCACCTCTCAGAGGGCATCCAGGACCTGGAGCAAGGAGCCCAGTTTGCCCTCCCGTTTCAACACCGCTCAAACAAAAAGGGTGGGGTTTGCCCCCGATTGGGCTGCTATGGTGGAGGACGCTTGGGCAACCCTTGCTGGTATTGTCCTCCCTGTCCCAACTCGTGCCTGAACCTCAGGGCGTTCAATTGCGTGTTGAGCCGGGTATGGTAAAATCTACCTGATGACACCAAGTAAAACCGGAAGCAATTCTGACGATTTGGTCTCCCGCCGCATCCACATCACCGGCGTGGTCCAGGGGGTGGGATTTCGTCCCTTCGTCTACAACCTGGCCACCCGCCTGGGCCTCTCCGGCTGGGTCCTGAACAGTTCCTCCGGCGTGGAGATAGAGGCCGTGGGCCCGGAGGCCGTCCTGGACGAATTCATCGCCCGCCTGCGGACCGACGCCCCGCCCCTGGCCCGCATTGAACACATCACCGTCACCCCCGGCCCTGCGCCCTGCGACTCTGCGACCGGCGACCTGCGACCTGCACCCTGCGACCTGCGACCTGCTTTCCGCATCCTCCACTCCGAGGCCCGACCGGGCGAGTTCCTGCCCATCTCCCCGGACGTGGCCATCTGCGACGACTGCCTGCGGGAACTCTTTGACCCCCGGGACCGGCGGTACCGCTACCCGTTCATCAACTGCACCAACTGCGGCCCCCGTTTCACCATCATCCGGGACATCCCCTACGACCGGCCCAACACGACCATGGCGCCCTTCATCATGTGCCCGGACTGCCAGGCGGAGTACGACGACCCCACGAACCGCCGGTTCCACGCCCAGCCCAACGCCTGTCCGGTCTGCGGGCCGCGCCTGGAATTCCGGGCCGCGCCCGATGCCCCGCCCCTCTACGGCGAAGAGGCCCTCCAGGCGGCGCGCGCGGCGATTGTGGCGGGCCAGATTGTCGCCGTCAAGGGACTGGGCGGGTTCCACCTGGCCTGCGACGCCACCGCCGATGCCCCCGTGGCCCGTCTGCGGGAGCGCAAGGGGCGGGTGGACAAACCCTTCGCCATCATGTCCTTTGACCTGGAGACGGTGGAGCGGTACTGCGAAGTGGACGACGCCGAGCGGGCGCTGCTGACCTCCCGCCAGCGGCCCATCGTCCTCCTGCGCCGCCGGGGGGACGGTCTCATCTCCCCGCTGGTGGCCCCGGGCAACCGCTACCTGGGCGTCATGCTCCCCTACACCCCCCTCCACTACCTGCTCCTGGAACCGGCGGAGGGGTTCCCCATCGCGCTGGTGATGACCTCCGGCAACTACTCCGAGGAGCCCATCGTCACCGACAACGCCGAAGCGCTCCGGCGTCTCTCCGCCCTGGCCGACGCCTTCCTGCTCCACGACCGGGAGATTCACGCCCGCTGCGATGATAGCGTCATCCGCGCCGTGCGCGGGGCTGAGTACCCCATCCGGCGCTCCCGCGGCTACGCCCCGTACCCCGTCCACCTGCCCTTCCCGGTCCGCCAGGTGCTGGCGGTGGGGGCCGAACTGAAGAACACCTTCTGCCTGACCCGGGAGCGGTACGGTTTCCTCAGCCAGCACATCGGCGACATGGAGAACTACGAGACGTTGCGCTTCTTTGAGGACATGGTGGAGCAGTTGAAGCGGACCTTCCGCATAGAGCCGGAAGTGGTCGCTCACGATATGCACCCGGCCTACCTCTCCACCCGCTACGCGCGGGGCCTGGCGGACCGCCTGCCGCTGGTCGCCGTCCAGCACCACCATGCCCACATCGCGGCCTGCATGGCCGAGAACGGGCTGACGGGCGACCGTCCGGTCATCGGCGTGGCTTTTGACGGGACCGGCTACGGGACGGACGGGGCCATCTGGGGCGGGGAGTTTCTGATTGCGGACTACGCGTCCTTCCGGCGGGCCGCCCATCTCCGCTACATCCCCCTCCCCGGCGGCGACGCAGCCATCCGTCGGCCCTGCCGGGTGGCCCTGGCCCACCTCTGGGCGGCGGGCGTCCCCTGGGACGAGGCGTTGCCGCCGGTCGCCGCCGCGCCGCCCGCCGAACGGGCCGTTCTGGAGCGGCAACTGGCCCGGGGGCTGAACACCGTTCCCACCTCCAGCATGGGACGGCTGTTTGACGCCGTCGCTGCGCTGGCGGGCGTGCGCCAGGAGGTCAACTACGAGGCCCAGGCGGCGATAGAACTGGAGATGCAGGTAGACGGACGGGTGGAGGAGGCGTATGCCTTCGGGCTGGGGGAGGAAATAGACCCCGCGCCGGTCATTCGGGCCGTCGTCGCGGATGTGCAGGACGGGGTGCCCATCGGCGTGGTCGCCGCCCGGTTCCACAACGGCGTGGCGGCCATGGTGCGGGACGTCTGCCTCCGGCTGCGGGAGGCGAGTGGGCTGAACGAAGTGGCCCTCTCCGGCGGCGTCTTCCAGAACGTGGTCCTGTTGGAGAGGACGGTGGCGCTTCTGCGGGAGGCCGGGTTCACCGTCTACATCCACCGCCTGGTTCCGCCCAACGACGCGGGCATCTCCCTGGGCCAGGCCGTCATCGCGGGGCGGTGACGGTGTCGCGGTGGTAGGACAACTGCGAGCAGTTGTCCTACAAATTTCCTCTTGCATTTTCCCCACTTCTGGTGTATACTATAGGTGGTTTTCCCCATAGCACCCTGGGGATTTACCCCCAGGGCAACCCATATCTCCCAAAGGAGGCTGCCATGCATCCATCTCTCAACCGTCAGTGGTTCACCCTGCTGACGGCGCTCCTCCTGATCGCGGCGGCGGTGATGCTGGCGTCCTGCGCCCAGCCCACCCCTACTCCTACCGCCGCGCCGCCCACACCGACCCCCGCGCCAACGGAGGAGACGCCCCCCTCTCCGGCTGAGGCGGCGACCTGCCCGTACCTGGACGTATGGGCCGCCTCTGCCCACGCCGACGCGGCCTCGGAGTCCTTCACCCACTGGAACGAGGCCGACCCGCGCGAAATCCCCGTAGAGTGCGCCAAATGCCACAGCACCCCGGGCTTCCTGGACTTCCTGGGCGCGGACGGGAGTGAGGCCGGGAAAGTGGACAAAGCCGCCCCGGTGGGCACCGTCATCTTCTGCGAGGCCTGCCACAACCCGGTCGCGGCCGGACTGACCTCCGTCGTCTTCCCGTCCGGCGCGGAGGTGAAGGGCCTGGGCGACGAGGCCCGCTGCATGCAGTGCCACCAGGGCCGGGCCTCCACCGTCGCGGTGGACGACGCCATCGCCAAAGCGGGGGTTGCCGACGATGCCGTCAGCGCCGACCTGTCCTTCATCAACATCCACTACTTTGCTGCGGCGGCGACCCAGTTCGGCACCCTGGCGAAGGGCGGCTACCAGTACGCCGGCAAGTCCTACGACGCCCGCTTCGCCCACGTGGAGGGCTTCCAGACCTGCGCGGACTGCCACGACCCCCACTCCCTCAAGGTCAAAGTGGAAGCCTGCACGATGTGCCATGAGGGCGTCGCCTCCGTGGAGGACTTCAAGAACGTCCGTATGGTGGGCTCCACGAAGGACTATGACGGCGACGGGGATGTGAAGGAGGGCATCTACTACGAGATTCAGGGTCTCCAGGAGATGCTCCTCCAGGCCATCCAGGCCTACGCCAAAGAGGTCTCCAAGACGGCCATCGCCTACAACCCCGCGGCGTACCCCTACTTCTTTGTGGACGCCAACGGCAACGGGCAGGTGGACCAGGAGGAGGCCAACCCGCAGAATCGCTACAACGCCTGGACGCCGCGCCTCCTGAAGGCCGCGTACAACTACCAGACCTCCATGAAGGACCCCGGCGCCTTCGTCCACGGCGGCAAGTACATCATCCAGTTGCTCTACGACTCCATTGAGGACCTCAACACGGCCCTCAGCCAGCCCGTGGACCTGAGCAAGGCCCATCGGACGGACGCCGGTCACTTTGACGGCTCCGCTGAGGCCTGGCGCCACTGGGACGCCGAAGGTGAGGTCCCGGCGGCCTGCGTCAAGTGCCACACGGCCGAGGGGCTCCCCATGTTCCTGAAGAATGGGGCCACCATCGCCGTGGAGCCCTCCAACGGCATGGCCTGCACCACCTGCCACGACCACGCCAACTGGCCGGCCCGCTACGAGGTGAAGGAGGTCACCTTCCCCAGCGGGGCGAAAGTCGCCCTGGAGAACCTGGACGCCAACCTCTGTCTCCAGTGCCACCAGGGCCGGGAGTCCACGGTCAGTGTCAACAATGCCATCGCGGGCATGCAGCCCGACCAGTCCTCCGACAAACTGGCCTTCCGCAACATCCA
>JAPYWT010000238.1 GCA_028276215.1 Thermoflexus sp.
AATCGTCATCCCCACGTCCATCCAGAACCGCTCCGGGTAGAGGCGGATGAGGGTGTCGGACGTGGGGAAGGTCCAGGTGTCCGGCGGGAAGAGCAGTTCGTGGAAGCCGGTGAAGAAGACCTCCCATGAGGTCAGCATCAGGGCAGCGACGCCGGCCAGAAGCGCCAACGTCAGGAGCGCCCCACTCTTCAGCGCCCCCGCCGCCTGCGGGCGCGTCCGGGGGCGGGCCAGCAACGCCGCCACTCCCCCCAGCACCACCACCCCCGCCGCCATTCCGGCCCGCAGAATGGCCCAGAACACCCGCTGGACGTCCACCATGTGCGCCAGTTCCCGCTCGTTGAAGGCCGGACGCCCCTCCAGTTCCAGGTCCGCCAGCAACTCTATCCTGGCGTTCGTCGCCAGGTACCGCACGCAGACCTCCGCCAGCCGGATGCGCTCTTCCGTGCTGAGCCCGTAGGGGTCCGGGGGAAAGTCCGGCTTCCCGTACTCCCACCGCACCAGCCACGGGGCCGTCACGACGCGCAGCGCCACCGCCAGAATCACCACCGGCAGCGCCAGACTCACCAGCACTGAAACCAATCGGGGCCACCTTTTCATACTTTCTCTCCATATTCCATCCGGATTTCGGACAAAATGATTCCTCGCTTCGTATCCAGTTTTCAGGTTTCGTAGCCATTATACATCACTTTGTCACCTATCGGAATCGCTTACACTGGGGCAGTGCGCTGATTGGAAATCAGCCTTCCCGGGCACGCTGTGCCGGGCGTCGGCCTGCGCCGACAACCCTGGTCGGCGAGCGCCGACCGCAGGCCAAAGGCCTATGGCGGGCGACCTTAGTCGGCACGTAGGTAATTGCGCGCAAAGAGTCAAACGAGTTGTGAAGTTGGCATGCTCACTGATTATGGTATAATGACTCCGTCTTTCCTTTTGGCAAATCCCGATTTTGATCCGGAGGTCCAACCGTGAAACTCCACGAATATCAATCCAAGCGCATCTTCGCCCAGTACGGCATCCCTGTTCAGGAAGGTGAGGTGGCGACGACCCCCCAGGAGGTGCGCGCGCTGGCGGAGCAGATGGGCTGCCCCGTCGTCGTTAAGGCCCAGGTGCTGGTGGGCGGGCGGGGCAAGGCCGGGGGCATCAAACTGGCCCAGACCCCACAGCAGGCCGAAGAGATTGCAACCCGCATCCTCTCCATGCAGATTAAGGGCCTGCCGGTCCGCAAAGTGCTGGTGGCCCGGGCGGCCGACATCCAACAGGAAATCTACCTGGGCATCGTGGTGGACCGGGCAGCGGCCCGCCCCGTGATGATGGCTTCCTCCGAGGGCGGCGTGGAGATAGAAGAGGTCGCCCGCACTCACCCCGAGGCTATCAAAAAAGTCCACATTGACCCCTTCGTCGGCCTGCGGGCGTATCAGACTCTCTGGCTGGCGAAGGGCATTGGTCTTCCCCCGTCACTCCACCGGGACTTCGGCCGCATCGCCCAGGGGCTGTATCGCTCCTTCGTGGAATGCGACGCGTCGCTGGCGGAGATTAACCCGCTGGTCATCACCTCCGAGGGGACACTCCTGGCGCTGGACGCCAAGATTGTGCTGGACGACAACGGCCTCTTCCGCCACCCCGACCTGGCGGCGATGCGGGACATAGACGAGGAGACCCCCTCGGAGCGGGCCGCGCGCGAGGCCGGCCTCTCCTTCGTCCAACTGGACGGGGACATCGGCTGTATGGTCAACGGCGCCGGTCTGGCCATGGCGACGATGGACATCATCCAGCACTTCGGCGGGATGCCCGCCAACTTCCTGGACATCGGCGGGGGCGCCCGGGCCGAGCGGGTGGCCACGGCGCTGCGGCTGATCCTGGCCGACCCCCGGGTGAAGGCCGTCCTCTTCAACATCTTCGGCGGCATCACCCGCTGCGACGAGGTGGCCCGGGGCATCATCTCGGTCCTGGACGAAGTGCGGCCCAACCTCCCCATCGTGGCCCGGCTGGTGGGGACCAACGAGGCGGAGGGGCGGCAGATTCTGGAGAGTTCCGGCTACCGCATCATCACCGCCACCACCCTGGCGGAGGCGGCCCAGAAGGCCGTCGCGGCGGCCCGCGGCGCCTAATATCACGTTTCACGTTTCACTATTCACTGGAGGCACCATGGCAATCCTGGTAGACAAAAACACCCGCCTGGTCGTGCAGGGCGTGACCGGGCGCGAGGGCGAGTTTCACACCCGACAGACCCTGGAGTACGGTACACAGGTCGTGGCGGGCGTCACCCCCGGCAAGGGCGGACAGTTCGCCTGCGACGGCCGCGTCCCCGTCTTTGACACTGTCCGGGAGGCGGTGGAGGCCACCGGCGCCAACACGTCCGTCATCTACGTCCCCGCCCCCTTCGCGCCGGACGCCATCATAGAGGCGGCGGACGCCGGGCTGGGCCTGGTCGTCTGCATCACCGAGGGCATCCCGGTCAACGAGATGATCCGGGTGAAGGCGTACCTGGACATGAAGAGGGTACGGTTGATCGGCCCCAACTGTCCCGGCCTGCTCACCCCCGGACAGGCGAAGGTGGGCATCATGCCCGGTCACATCGCGATGCCCGGCCCCGTGGGCGTCGTCTCCCGCTCCGGCACCCTCACTTACGAGGTCGTCTACGCGCTGACCGCGCTGGGCATCGGGCAGACGACGTGCGTGGGCATCGGCGGCGACCCCATCATCGGCACCCGTTTCGTGGACGTGCTGGCCCTTTTTGAGGCGGACCCGGAGACGAAGGCGGTGGTGCTCATCGGCGAAATCGGCGGCAACGACGAGGAGGTGGCGGCCCGCTTCATCGCCGAACGGATGACCAAGCCGGTGGTGGCGTTCATCGCCGGGCGGACCGCGCCGCCGGGCAAGCGCATGGGACATGCCGGGGCCATCATTGAGGGCGGCACCGGGACGGCGGCGGAGAAAATCGCCGCGCTGGAGGCCGCCGGGGTGCGCGTGGCGGAGCACCCCGAGCAGATTGCCCGGATGGTGGCGGAGGCCATACACGAATAGGGCACGAAAAGAAAATATTTTTTGTTGCGGCGGCTTCGCCGCCGCAACAAAAAAATTTTTGAGGAGGCAACCATGCCCCGAGGAGGCCTGTATACCCATCAGGACTGCGATGACTTCCTGCGCGGCTGCCTGTGGATGGGCACCGGCGGGGGCGGCGGCCCCGAATGGGGCCGCCGGGTGCTGGAACGGGCCCTGCAGGACGGGCTGAGGCTGGAATGGGTGGACCCCTCAGAAATCCCCGACGATGCCTGGACCTGTACCGCCTACGGCATGGGCTCCATCGCCCCCGTCTCCGAGGAGACAAAGGAACTCATCCGCCGCCTGGGGCTGACCGACCGCTACGGCGACCAGGCGATGGAGAAGGCGGTGAAGGAACTGGCGGCGTATGCCGGAATCCAGATGGGGGCCATCGTTCCTTCCGAACTGGGGGCCGGGAACACCCCCGCGCCGCTGGTCACCGGTGCCCGCCTGGGCATCCCGGTGGTGGACGGGGACTACGCCGGGCGGGCCATCCCGGAGGAGATGCAGGGGACGCCGTATCTCTACGGCAAGAACAGTTGGCCTTTCGCCAGCGTGGATAAGTGGGGGAACATCGCCATCGTCAAAGAGACCTGCAACCCCTACATGCTGGAGCGCATCGGCAAGATGCTGGCGGTCGCCGCCTTCGGCACCTGTACCATCGCGGCCACCCTGCTGCCCGGCCGGGAAATGAAGGAAATCATCGTCCCGGGGACGCTGACCCGCTGCCTGGAACTGGGGCGGGCCATCCGGCGGGCGCGGGAGGCCGGGGAGGACCCCGTCCGCGCGGCCATCCAGTTCACCGGGGGCTGGCTCCTCTTTGAGGGCGTCGTCACCGGCAAGGACTGGGAGGACCGGGAGGGCTACATGTTCGGCACCTCCCACATGCGCGGGACCGGCGACTACGCCGGACACACAATGGACATCTGGTTCAAGAACGAGAACCATGTCTCCTGGCTGGACGGCAGGCCCTTCGTCTGCAGTCCCGACCTCATTGTGGTGGTGGACCGGGAGACGGGCGAAGGCATCACCAATACCGACCTGGACGCCGGGATGCGGGTGGCGGTGGTGGGGGTGAAGGGACTGGAGGCCTTCCGCAGCGAGCGGGGCCTGGCGGCGGCCGGCCCGCGCTACTTTGGCTTTGATATAGACTATATCCCCGTTGAGCGACTGGTGGTCTGACATGGAACTGGCCTACGGCACCGAACCGCGCTCCGAATTCTACAGTTTTGAACTGGCTGCCGCCGCCCACAGACTGGTCACCGAGATGCGCCCGGTCCGCCCGGGCCAGCAGGTCGCTATCACCGCCGACACCCTCTCCGACCTGCGCGCGGTGGAGGCGACGGCCCGGGCCGTCTATGCCGTCGGGGGCATCCCCTCGGTGTTCCGCTACCCGGCGAACCCCCAGCCCTGCCTGGACCCCCCGGCCCCCGTCGCCGCAGGACTCCCCCGCTCCGACATCTGGATTGACTTCGCCGTCGCCTACCACCTCTACAGTCCGGCCTACCATGCCGCCGTCGCCGCCGGATGCATCTATGTCTGCCTGACCGGCATGGACGCCGATATGATGGTCCGGACGATTGGACGGGTCCCCTACCGGCCCCTGCGGGAGATGGCGGACCGCCTCTACCGCCTCTCCCAGGCGGCGGACGTCATCCGGGTGACGGCCCCCTCCGGCACGGACCTGACCATGCGGGTGGACAAGGCCGGGGACCCTTTCTGGGAGCCGCCCCCCGAGACCGGCGGCTATCCCCAGATGCTGGGGGGACAGTCG
>JAPYWT010000241.1 GCA_028276215.1 Thermoflexus sp.
CGATGTTTATGGAGAAGGTGGCGGCGCTGGAGGGGAAGACGCCGCTGAAGCGGGCCATCTACACCCGTATGGCGGATTTTCTCCCCTTCCCGCTGAACCTGGTCCAGGGATTGCGGGAAGGGAGCGCGGCCCGCAAAGTGCTCCGGCGGCCCGGCGGCCTGCAGTGGGTCCGCTTCCGGGACCTGCTCCGGACGCCCGTCCCGGCGGACTTCCGGCCGGAACCGGTAGACCCGGACGACATGGCCGCGCTCCTCTACAGTGGGGGGACGACGGGGGTCGCCAAAGGCATCATGCTCTCCCATTTCAACTTCGTCGCCAATGCCTATCAGGTGAAGGCATGGGGCGCGCTGAGCGACGAGCAGAGAATCCTGGCCGTCCTGCCCTTCTTCCACGGCTTCGGGATGAGCGTGACGATGAACGCGCCCATCCTGGCCGGTGGCGAAATCATCATCCTGCCCCGCTTCAGCGCCCGGCAGGTCGCTCAGACCATCCACAAATACAGGCCCGACTTCTTCATCGGCGTCCCGACGATGTTCGTCGCCCTCAGCAACCTGCCCGACATCGGCAAGTACAACCTGCGCAGCGTGAAGGGCATCTTCGTGGGCGCCGCGCCGCTCACCCGCGCCATCAAGGAGGACTTTGAGTCCAAGACCGGCGGCCGGATGATTGAGGGCTACGGCCTGACGGAGGCCGTCACCGCCATCGCCGCCAACCCGTACCACGGCCTGCACAAAATCGGCAGCATCGGCATCCCCTTCCCGGACGTGGACATGAAAATCGTCAGCCTGGACGGGACGCGCGACCTGCCGCCGGGCGAGCAGGGGGAAATCGTCCTGCGCTCCCCCACGGTGATGCTGGGGTACTACAAAATGCCGGAGGAGACGGCGAAGACGATTGTGGACGGCTGGCTCTTCACCGGCGACATCGGCTACATGGACGAGGACGGCTACTTCTACATCACCGACCGGAAGAAGGACCTCATCATCGTGGGCGGGTTCAACGTCTTCCCCCGGGAGATAGACGAGTTGATCTACCAGCACCCCAAGGTGAAGGAAGGGATCACGGTCGGCGTGCCCGACCCGTACAAGGGGGAGCGGATCAAGGTCTACATCGTCCTGAAGGAGGGGGAGACGGCCACCGAGGAGGAGTTCATCGCCTACTTCCGCCAGAACCTGACGCCCTACAAAGTCCCCTCGGAGGTGGAATTCCGCACCGAACTGCCCAAGAGCGCCATCGGGAAGATTCTGCGGCGACAGTTGCAGGAGGAGGAAATCCGGAGGGCCCAGCAAGGAGGTGGTCCGGGCGAAAAACCCGCCTGAACCCCGTTCAGTTTTGTAGGACAACTGCTCGCAGTTGTCCCACAATCAATGAGACCCTGGAGGATATCCGATGTCCATTTCCATCCACCACATCGCCATCGCCGTGCACGACCTGGAGGCCGCGCTGGCCTTCTACCGGGACGCGCTGGGGCTGGAGGTGACCCGGCGGCGGGAGGTGCCCGAAGAGGGTGTGGAGATCGCGTTTCTCCCCGCCGGAGAGGGGGAGATAGAACTCCTCCGCCCGCTGGACCCAGAGGGGAGCGTGGCCCGGTTTCTGGAGAAACGCGGGGAGGGACTGCACCATATCTGCCTGCGGGTGGACAACATTGATGCCGCGATGGAGCGGTTGCGGGCGGCGGGCGCGACCCTGCTGAGTCCGGAGCCCCGCGTCGGCGCCGACGGCACTCGCTACGTCTTCATCCACCCCAAATCCGCCCACGGCGTCCTGCTGGAACTGTACGAGAAGTGAACGTTTTTCCGGCGGCGGCTTCGCTGCCGCCGGAGAAACGCCCTATGCGGTACCCTGCGACATACGCAGGGGCGAGGCATGCCTCGCCTCCTAATGCGCCCTGCGACATGCTCCGTGCGACCTGCGACATGCCCCGATTTGAGGACGCCCCGTACCGGGTGCTCATCGTGCGCCTCTCCCCTCTGCGGGATGTAGATCGCTCTCTCCCGCACCGTTTTCTCTTCCACGAGATCCGCCGGGCCCTGCCCGGGGCGTACGTGGACATGGCCTTCTTCCCCCCGGGCGGGGCACAGGATTCCCGGCACCCTCTGACGGGCATCTGCTCCCGTCGCCCGGCGCGGGATTTTGACCTGATACTGGTCTCCAACGCGTACATCCTGGAACTGCTCAATCTCCCCTACCTCCTGCTCCGCTCCGGGATTCCCCTCTTCGCCGGAGAACGCGGGGAAGATGACCCGGTCGTCCTCCTGGGCGGCTCCAACGCCATGGCCGCGCAGGCCGTCATCCGGGAGGACGGCGACGCGCTGGCCGACGGCATCTTCTTCGGGGAAGGGGAGGAGCGGGTCGGGGAAATCGTCCGGGCGCTGGCGCGGAAGGACGGCGGGAGGCGGGAACGGCTGGAGGCCGCGGCCGCCACGGGACCTGGCCTCTGGGTCGCCGGAACCCGTCGCCGGACCGTCCGGGCGGTCTGTCGGCCCCGTCCGCAGGACCTGCCCACCGTCTACCCCATCCTGAACACCCCCGAGGCCCACACCGCCTACCTCCAGATCACCTGGGGCTGTCCGGCCTTCTGCTCCTTCTGCTTTGAGGGGTACGACCGGAAGCCCTACCGGGAACTCCCGGCGAAGGACCTGCTTGCGGTGGCCCGGGAGTTAAAGCAGGCCCAGGGCGTGGAGGAAATCGGCCTCTACAGTTTCAACTTCAACACCCACGGGGAAATCTTTGACCTTCTCCTGGAACTGCACCGTCTCTTTGACCGGGTGAGCATGAAGAGCCAGCGGGCCGACATCCTCTGGCGCACCCCCGGCCTGATAGAGGCGGAACTGGCGGCGGAGAAACGGGAGTTCACCCTGGGGATTGAGGGCATCAGCGAGCGACAGCGGGCGTTCCTCCACAAGAGCCTCCCCACCGATGAGATATTTGCCCTGCTGGAGCGGCTGGTGCGGGAGCCCATCCGCCGCATCAAACTCTTCTACATCCTCACCGGCTACGAGACGGAGGACGACCTGACCGAGTTCCGGGCCTTCGTCCGCTGGCTCCGGGAGGCGCGGGACGCTTCCCCCTCCCACCCCCGGGTCATCTTCAGCGTCGGGCCGCTGGTACGGATGCCCTTCACTCCCCTGCGGTACGACCGTCTCTTTCTGGAGGAAAAGCCCTGGCGTCCGCTGGTCGGCGCGGTCAAATCCGCCTGTGAGACCAATGGCTCTGAGTTCCGCCTGGCCTTTGACTGGTCCGAATACGCCACCACCCAGGTACTGGCATTGGGGGGATACTGGCTGGTGGAACTGCTGGTAGAGCGGGCGCGGGAGGGGGATTTCTACGACGGCCGCCTGCCCCGCGGGTACTGGGAGGCCCTGCGGGCCTGGATGGAGCGGACGGGCCGCTGGGACGACGCGTTCCTGGGCGAGAAAGGCCCCGATTACCCCTTCCCGCTGGAGTTCGTCCAGACCGACATCCCGGCGGATTTTCTGTACCGGCAGTACCAGGCCGCGCGCGCCGGCCTGGACCGGGGCTACTGTCTGGGGGATGCGGCGGGGCTGGGGCGCTGCCAGGGATGCGGCGCCTGCCCGGACGATGAGCACCGGCGGGCCATCCTGCACCACCGCATCCGCGTCCCCGAACTGGGGCCGTATCTGGCCCAACTACGGGAGGTCGTGGGCCGCAAACGGCGCCTCCGCCCCGTCTACTACCGCATCCGCACCGACGCCGCCCTCTCCGGCGTCCACCCCGCTTTTCTCAACGCCTTCGTCTTCCGGCAACTCCTGGCCTGCGCGCCGGAACTGACGGACAACCTGCTCAGCGTGCGGGAGGCACTGTTCACCGTCCCGCCCAACGACCGCCGTTTCCCCGCCCTGGGTGGGGAGACGGTCTTCGCCCTCCGGGCCTGGGACGCCGACGCGCTGCGGAGCGTGCTGGCCTCTCTACCGCGTGCAGCGCCGGATTTATCCCGCCCTGTAGCGCAGGATTTATCCTGCTCCGATTTATCCTGCCCTGGACAGGATGAATCCTGTGCTACAAATGCAGCGCAGGATTTATCCCGCCCTGTAGCGCAGGATTTATCCCGCTCTGTAGTGCAGGATTTATCCTGCTCCGATTTATCCTGCCCTGGACAGGATGAATCCTGTGCTACAAATGCAGCGCAGGATTTATCCTGCCCTGGGCGCATAGAACTGCTGGGGCCGGTGGACGAATTCACCCCCGGCGCGTTTGCGAAGGCCCACCTGGCCCTTTCCCTCCCGCTCCTCCTTCCGGCCGCGCGGGCCGCCATAGAGGGGTACCTGCGCGGGGCCTACGTCCCCTTCTCCCTGCGGCGGGAGGGGGAAGGATACACCATAGACGTCCCACCGCGCGGGGTGAAGAAGAAGGTGGTGTTCGGGGGCCGTCTGGAGAGTCTTCTGGGGGAGACGGTCCTCTCGCTGGAGGTGGGGCCGAAGTTTGACCTGCGGGCCCTGTTGCAGGCAGCAGGCGGCGACCTGCAGGCCGGGGACTGGAGGGCAGAGGTGATCCGGGTGGAAACCCCGGGTGATCAGGCCACATCCCACCGGTAGAACTACTGTTGTAGGGCAACTGCAATAGCAGTTGCCCTACAACTCATTCCCTTTTTGTCCCCCTCTCCCCTCTGGCCTTACGGAGAGTGCTGAAAAAGTTCTCTTTTAGGGAACTTCTTCGCCTCCTCTCTCCCCTGTCCCTCTTCCCCACCGTGAAACGGCGGAGAGAGATGGATAAGAAAATTGTTTTTGTGGTGGGGGGGGGGGGGCCCCCCCACAAAAAAAAATTTTTTTTATA
>JAPYWT010000242.1 GCA_028276215.1 Thermoflexus sp.
CCCTCTCCCGCCGGGGCGGGAGAGGGGAGGGGGTTGGGGGAGGGGTGAGGGCAGGCCGACGCCCGGCACAGCGTGCCCAGGGAGGCTGATTTCCCATCAGCGCACAGCGGCAAGCCGGCCGGGTAAGTGGATACGTGAGGAGGGAAAAAATCCGCGCCCATCTGCGTTTATCCGCGTCCTGCTTATTGCTGGCGGCCATCCTGGCCCTGCCGCCGCCCGCGCATGCCACGCCGTTCACCCCCCGCTTCTTCCACCTCACCACCGCCGACGGCCTCTCCCACAACATCGTCTACGCCATCGTCCAGGACCCCCAGGGCTTCCTCTGGTTCGGCACCCAGGACGGCCTGAACCGCTACGACGGCACCGCCTTCACCGTCTTCCGCCACCGGCGCTCCGACCCCCACTCCCTGGCCCACAACACCGTCCAGGCGCTGGCGGTGGACTCGTCCGGCGCGCTGTGGGTGGGCACCGTCGGCGGGCTGGACCGCTACGACCGGGACACCGGCGGCTTCGTCCACTACCCCGAGGTCGCCGAATCCGTCACGGTCATCTACGAGGGCTGCAGCGGGGGCACAGCGGCGCTGTGCCCCTACCTGTGGGTCGGCACGGCGGGCTCCGGCCTCTTCCGCTACGGCCGCCAGAACGACCGCTTTGAGCCCTTCGCCGCCGACCGTTTGCCCGATTCCCACATCCTGGCCCTCTACCAGGACCAGGACGGCACCCTCTGGGTGGGGACCGAATACGGCGGCCTGTGGAGTATCCCTGTAGGGGCAGGGCTTGCCCCTGCCCTGGGCGACCGCCAGGGTCGCCCCTACAGCCTGCCCCACGACCGGGTGACGGCCATCCTTCGGGACCGGACCGGCGTCCTCTGGGTGGGCACCGGTGCCTACCACGAACCGGACGTGGGCGGACTGGCCGCGCTGGACCCGGCCACCGGTCGGTTCACCCTTTACCATCAGGGCCTGGCCCATCGCCACATCACGGCCATCCTGGAGGACCGCGCCGGCACGCTCTGGGTCGGCACGGAGGAGGGGCTGGCCGTCCTGGACCGGGCGACCGGTCAGTTCACCGTCTACCGCCACGACCCGCTGGACCCCTACAGTCTGGGCAACGACCGCGTCTACGCCCTCTACGAGGACCGCACCGGCATCCTCTGGGTTGCCACCGACGGCGGCGTCAGCCGCTACGTCCCGGAGAAGAACCGCTTCGCCCTCTACCGCCACAACCCGCAGGACCCCAACAGTCTGGGCGCGCCGCGCGTGGGGGCCGTGCTGAAGGACCGGGACGGCGTCCTCTGGGTCGGCCTGCACGCCGGGGGGCTGGACCGCATAGACCCCACCGGTGCGGTCACCCATTACCGGCACGACCCGGACGACCCCCACAGCCTGGGCAACGACCACGTCACCGCCCTGTACCAGGACCCCAGCGGCGCCATCTGGGTGGGGACCAGCGCCGGGCTGGACCGGCTGGACCCCGATACGGGCGGGTTCACCCACTACGTCCACAACCCCGCCGACCCGCATTCCCTCGGTCCCGGCGCGGTCAAGGCCATCTACGGGGACCGTTCCGGCGCGCTCTGGATTGGGACGGAGGAGCCGGGCACCCTCTCCCGCCTGGACCCCCGGACGGGCCGGTTCACCGTCTACCGCTACGACCCGGCCAACCCCGACGGCTTCCCCAACACCTACGGCATCCGTGCCATTCTGGAGGACCGGGAGGGTTTCCTCTGGCTGGGCACCTACAGCGGCCTGGTGCGCTTTGACCCCCGCACGGGCACCTTCACCCAGTACCGCCATAACCCGGATGACCCCCACAGCCTGAGCGACGACTTCGTCTGGAGCCTCTACCAGGCGCCGGACGGCACGCTATGGGTCGGCACCCAGGGCGGCCTGAACCGGCTGGACGACCGGGAGGCCGGCCGATTTACCGTCTACACCGTAGAGGACGGCCTGCCCAACGACGGCATCGCGGCCATCCTGGGCGACGATGCCGGCCATTTGTGGCTGGCGACAATGGGCGGCGGGCTCTCCCGTTTTGACCCGCGCGCCGGGACGTTCCGCAACTACGACGAAAGCGACGGCCTGCAGGGCCTGCACTTCATCCCCGGCGCCGCCTTCCGCAGCCCCGACGGCGAACTCTTCTTCGGCGGCGCCAGTGGCCTCAACCGTTTCTACCCCGCCGACATCCGCGACAACCCCCACGTGCCCCCCGTCGTCCTCACCGCCTTCCGCGTCTTTGACCAGGTGCGGGATTTCGGGCACGACCTGACAGGTGTGGAGGAAATCCGTCTCTCCTATCGGGATAACTTCTTCTCCTTTGAGTTCGCTGCGCTGGACTATGCCGACCCGTCCAAAAACCGGTACGCGTACATCCTGGAAGGGTTTGACCGCGACTGGGTCCACTGCGGCACCCGCCACTACGCCGCCTACACCAACATCCCGCCGGGGACCTACACCTTCCGCGTCCGGGCCAGCAACAACGACGGGGTCTGGAACGAGGAGGGGCTGGCCGTGCGCGTGGTCATTACCCCGCCCTTCTGGGCGACGAGGTGGTTCCGCTTTCTGGCGGGCACCGTCGTGCTGGGCATTGTCCTGGGCATCTACACCGTGCGGGCCCGGAACATCGCCGCGCTGCGGGAGCGCGAGGAGCGCTTCCGCGCCCTCTTTGAGAACGCGCCGCTGGCCGTCTTTGAAGTGGACCTCTCCCCATCCCCGCCGCGCATTCTCCGCGCCAACCGGGAGGCGGCCCACATCTACGGCGCGACGGCGGAGGAACTGGCCGCCACGTCGCTGGACCAACTGGTGGCCCCCGGGGCGCGGGTGGAGGTGGAGCATCTGCTGGACGGACTGCGGGCGGGCGAGACGGTCACCGTGGAATCCACGCACCGGCGCCGGGACGGGAGCGAGTTCCCGGTGCGGGTGAGCGCGGCCCGGCAGCGGGCGTCCCGGCGCGGGCAGACGGCCATCGTCATCGTAGAGGACATCACGGCGGAGCGGGCGTGGCGTTCGGAGGAGGAGGCCATCGCCGAGGAGCGCCGCCGCATCGCCCACGAAATTCACGACGGCCTGGCCCAGGACCTGGTCTCGCTGCGGATGCGGGCGCGGCTCTGGCACCAGTTGGTGGACGAATCCCCCCAGCAGATGCACGCGGAGATAGACGCCCTGCGCGACCTGCTGCGTGACGACATCCGCGAGGTGCGGCGGGCCATCTTCGCCCTCCGCCCGGTGGCGCTGGACGAAGCGGGCTTTTACCCGACCCTGCGCCAGTTCGCCGCCGACTTTGCCGCGCAGAATCAGGTCCACGTGGACCTGCAGGTGAAGGGGGAGGAGGTCCACCTGCCCCCCTTCCTGGAGGCCGTGCTCTTTCGCATCGTCCAGGAGGCGCTGAACAACGTCGCCCGGCACGCGCAGGCGTCAACGGTCTGGATAGAACTGAATCTGGAGGAGGCCGGCGCCGTGCAGTTGACCGTGCGGGATGACGGCGCGGGCTTTGACCCGGCCATCCTGGAGCAGGCGGCACGCAGCGGACATCTCGGCCTGAAGCAGATGCGCGAGCGCGTGGCCGGGCTGAAAGGCACGTTTGCTCTCCATAGCGAGCCAGGGCACGGGACGGAGATTCGGGTGGGGTTGCCGGTGGAGTAAAACGTAAAAAGTAAAACGTAAAACGTAAAAAGTAAGAAGTAAAACGTAATGGAGGTGAGGGATGATGGAGAGGCCGACGAGTTTTGAGGAGTGGGAGAGGGCGGTGCCGGAGGCGATCCGGGACGATTCGTTGTGGAAGATGAAGGCGTATCGGCTGGCGCTGTTCCTGTCCGATTTGGGGTGGTACGATGTCGTCAAGTTGATAGAAAATCACTGACCCTTACGTTTTACTCTTTACGTTTTACTCTTTACGTTTTACCTGGAGGTCCTATGTCCCCCATCCGCGTCCTCATTGCCGACGACCACCGGCTCTTCCGCCAGGGCCTGCGCCAGATTTGCGAGACGGTGGGCCGCCTGGAGATTGTCGGTGAAGCCGAAAATGGAGAAGAGGCCGTGGCGCTGGCCCGGCGGCTCAGGCCCGACGTCGTGCTGATGGACATCCGCATGCCGGTCATGGACGGCGTAGAGGCGACGCGCCGTATCACCGAAAGCGTCCCCTCGGCACGCATCATCATCCTGACCATGTACCGGCAGGACCAGTATGTCTTTGAGGCCATCAAAGCCGGCGCGCGGGGCTACCTGCTGAAGGACATAGATGAGCAGGAACTGGTGGAGGCGGTGCGGGCCGTCCATCGCGGCGAGGCGCTGATTGACCCCGGCCTGGCAACCCGGCTGCTGGAGGAGTTCCGCCGCCTGAGCCAGAGCGTCCCCGAGGTGGAAGAACTAACCCCGGGTGAGATGGACGTCCTTCGCCTGGTCGCCCAGGGGCTGGATAACAAGAGCATTGCTGAGCGGCTGAGCCTTTCGGAGCGCACTGTCACCAACCGGCTGAGCGAAATCTACCAGAAACTGCACGTGGCCAACCGCACCCAGGCGGCGCTGCTGGCCCTGCGCCGCGGCTGGGCGACGCTGGAAGAAAACCACGAAGGAGATTACCACAAAGGACACGAAGGACACAGTTAAAGTATAGAACCACAGATGACACGAAGGACACAAAGGAATCTTAAACGTAACTATTCAGGCTTCCTCACCCCCCCCCCCCCCCCGCCGGCGGGGCCCCCCCCCCCCCGGGGGGTGCAACCCCCAGGGTTCCCTTAGCCAGGTACTTGGCTAGCTAACCTAGGC